>JALOSH010000170.1 GCA_025458545.1 Hydrogenophaga sp. | reverse complement strand
CAGCAGTTGTTGTCGCTGCTCAACCAGCGTGCCCGGGTCGCCGAGCAGGTCGGCGAAATCAAGCGTGTCGAGGGCTCACCCTTCTTCCGACCTGATCGGGTCGCGCAGGTGATCGAGAAGATCCAGTCGGCCAACCAGGGGCCCTTGCTGAACCAGCACGTGGCCTCCATCTGGCGCGAAATCATGTCGGCCTGCTTGGCGCTGGAAGCGCCGCAACGCGTGGCCGTGCTCGGCCCGCAAGGCACGTTTTGCGAACAGGCCGCGATCGAGTTCTTCGGCAGCGCGGCCAACATGATCTATTGCGCCAACTTCGACGAGGTGTTTCACGCCACCGCCGCAGGTACAGCCCAGTATGGCGTGGTGGGCATGGAGAACTCGACCGAGGGCGTGGTCGCTCGTTCCCTCGATCTGTTCCTGCGGTCGCCGGTGCACGTGGTGGGCGAAGTGAGCCTGCTGGTGCGCCACAACCTGCTACGACAGCGCAATGAGCTGGACGGTATCGAGGTTGTCATGGCCCACCCACAGGCCCTGGCCCAATGCCAGAACTGGCTCGCGCAGCACCTGCCCCAGGCGGAACGCCGTGCCGTGTCCAGCAATGCCGAGGGTGCTCGCCTGGCGGCGACCAACCCGGCCTGGGCCGCCATCGCCAGTGAGCGGGCGGCAGCGCAGTTCGCGCTGCACATCGTCTCGCACGCGATCCAGGACGAGGCGTACAACCGTACCCGCTTTGCCGTCATCTGCCTGCCCCAGACCATGGCCATGCCGCCAGCCTCGGGGCGCGATTGCACCAGCCTGGTGGTGTCGGTGCCCAACCGCCCGGGGGCTGTGCACGACCTGCTGGTGCCGCTCAAGCGTCATGGTGTGTCCATGACCCGTTTCGAATCCCGCCCGGCCAAGTCCGGCCAGTGGGAATACTTCTTCTACATCGACATCGCCGGTCACCCGGGGGAGCCGCGTGTGGCCACAGCGCTCGAAGAGCTCAAGGGCCTGTGCGCGTTCTACAAGGTGCTGGGCGCTTACCCGGTGAGCGAATGATGTCGTCGCTGCCCTGCGAAACACGGATTCAGCCATGACAGGTACCCTGAAATTTGAACAGCTGGGCCTGATCGGTTGTGGCCTCATGGGGGGCTCGTTTGCGCTTGCCCTGAAAAAGGCCGGACTGGTCAAGCGCGTGGTGGGCTACAGCAAATCGCCCTCGACCACGGAGCGCGCGCGCCAGATGGGCGTGATCGACGTCGAGGCGCCCTCTGCCCTGCTCGCCGTCTCGGGAGCTGACCTGGTGCTGCTGGCCGTACCCGTTTCGGCCACCGAAGCCTCCTTCAAGGCGATCCGGCACCTGGTGACCAAGAGCACCCTGATCATGGACGTCGGCTCGACCAAACGCGAGGTGATCGATGCCGCGCGGCGCGTGCTGCGCGACCAGGTGGGCGTCTTCGTGCCGGCCCACCCGATCACCGGCAAGGAGCTGGCCGGCGTCGAGCACGCCGACCCCGATCTGTATGCCGGACGCCAGGTCATTCTCACGCCAATCGAGCGCACACTGACCGAACAGCTCGACCGGGCCCGACAGGTCTGGACCGCGCTCGGTTGCCGCGTCAAGCAGATGTCGCCCGAGGCCCATGATGCAGCCTATGCAGCCGTCAGCCATCTGCCGCACCTGATTGCCTTCGCACTCATGAACGGCATCCAGTCCCAGGAGCGTGCAGAGGAATTCCTGTCTCTGGCCGGCCCCGGATTCCGCGATTTCTCCCGCATTGCGGCCAGCGATCCGTCTGTGTGGCGCGACATCCTGATGTCCAACCGGGAAGAGCTGGTGGCCCAGTCGCGCCACTTTCTGCGCGCCCTGCACCAGCTGGAAACCGCCATGAACACCAGCGACCCCGATGCGCTGGAAGCCCTGATTGAAAAGGCCAGCGACGCCCGCGCACGCTGGCGGATGTCAGCCAACAACAAGCCGCAGGGCTGAACGGGCCAACGCCCTTCTGTGATCCGGCTCCCGATGTACCAGAGCGCCTTTCTTGATATCCCACCCCTGAGCAGCGCCGGTGGAGCCATCCGGCTGCCGGGCTCCAAGAGCATCTCCAACCGTGTCCTGCTGCTGGCCGCCCTGAGCGAGGGGGTGACCACGATCACCGACCTGCTGGATTCGGATGACACCCGGGTCATGCTCGACGCCTTGACAGTGCTGGGCTGCCGGATCGATCGGCCCACGCCAGGCCAGGTTCGCGTGCACGGGCTGGGCGGGCGTGCTCCTGCCCGGCAGGCGCAGCTGTTCCTGGGCAACGCAGGCACGGCCATGCGCCCGCTGACCGCTGCCCTGGCCATATGGGCCTGCATGCATGGCGGGCGCTACGAACTGAGCGGCATTGCCCGCATGCACGAGCGCCCTATCGGCGACCTGGTGCAGGCCTTGCGGCAGCTCGGATGCCCCATCCGGCACCTGGGGCAGGATGGCTTTCCGCCGCTGGCGGTCGGCGACGACGCCCCGCACACCCTGGCGCTGGATGCGCCCGTGCGCGTGCGCGGTGACGTGTCGAGCCAGTTCCTGACGGCGCTGCTGCTGGCTCTTCCGCTGGCGGCGGGCAACCGCGATGTCGTGATCGAGGTGGTGGGCGAACTGATTTCACGTCCCTACATCGAGATCACCCTCAACCTGCTGACCCGATTCGGGGTGCAGGTTCAACGTGATGCCTGGGAGCGCTTCACCATCCCGGCGGGTAGCCGATACACCTCGCCCGGCAGCATCCCGGTGGAAGGGGATGCCTCGTCGGCCAGCTACTTTGTGGCCCTGGGTGCACTTGCACCGGCCACACCGGGACACCAGGGCATCACCATAGAAGGTGTGGGCCTGACCTCCATCCAGGGTGACATCCGGTTTGTCGAGGCTGCCCGCCTGATGGGCGCAGACATCACCGGCGAGGCCAATCGCCTTCACATCCGACGCGGGACATGGCCCCTCAAGGCCATCGATCTGGACTGCAACCACATACCGGACGCTGCCATGACGCTGGCGGTGATGGCACTGTACGCCGACGGTCCCAGCACCTTGCGCAACATCGCCAGCTGGCGCGTCAAGGAAACCGACCGCATTGCCGCCATGGCGACCGAATGCCGCAAGTTCGGCGCCACCGTGGACGAAGGCCCCGACTTCATCCGAATCACACCGCCTGCCCGGTGGAGCACGGGCTCGATCCACACCTACGACGACCATCGGGTCGCGATGTGCTTCTCGCTGGCGGCCTTCAACCCGGCCGGGCTGCCCGTGCGCATCGAGGACCCGAAATGCGTGGCCAAGACCTTCCCGGACTACTTTGAAACGCTGTTTGGCGTCTGTCAGGCGGACCTCGATGCGATCCCCGTGATCTGCATCGACGGCCCCACCGCCTCGGGCAAAGGTACCCTGGCCGCCGAGGTGGCACGGCGCCTGGGCTACCAGCTGCTCGACTCGGGAGCACTCTACCGGGCCACTGCCCTGGCCGCCCACGAAGCCGGTGTCGATCTGGACGACGAATTGGCGGTCGCGGCCCTGGCTGGCCAGTTGCCCGTGCGTTTTGACGACCACCGCATCCTGCTGGCCGGGCGCGACATCACCGATCCCTTGCGGCTGGAGTCGACCGGCGGCATGGCCTCCAGGGTCTCGCGGCATCCCGCGGTGCGCCGGGCCCTACACGCCTTGCAGCTGAGCTTCCGCCGCCTTCCCGGCCTGGTAGCCGACGGACGTGACATGGGCACCGTGGTGTTTCCCCACGCCACCCTCAAGGTCTACCTGACCGCCAGCGCCGAGCAGCGCGCCGAACGCCGTTATAAACAGTTGATTTCAAAAGGAAATCCTGTTAGAATAGAAGACCTTCTGGCGGATCTGAAAGAGCGTGACGAACGCGATTCCAACCGAGTCGTCGCGCCCCTGAAGCCCGCCGAAGACGCCTTGCTGCTGGACAACTCTCGCCTGGGTATCGAAGAATCGGTGCAACAGGTGCTGGACTGGTGGCAAGACAAGATGGTGTTCCCGGCTCGCTGAGAACATCACCCCTCTCTGGCCCCGAAGGCCCCGCCGGGTGTTCCCTGCCCGCAGGCCTGAAGGATCTTGAAATCAACCCAGCGGTGAACCCACCGCAACGTCAAAGCTGCACATCCGTCTCATGACCCGTCGCCCTGTCAAAGGGTCACGTGCGTTGACGCTGTGCGGTCCCAGGAAATCCTATGTCTGAATCTTTTGCCGCCCTGTTCGAAGAGTCCCTCAAGCGCGCTGAAATGCGCTCGGGCGAAGTCATCACCGCCGAAGTCGTGCGCATCGAGCACAACCACGTGGTGGTCAACGCCGGACTCAAGTCGGAGGCCTACGTCCCTCTGAACGAATTCAAGAACGACCAGGGCGAACTCGAAGTCCAGGTGGGCGACTTCGTCTCCGTGGCCATCGACTCTGTCGAAAACGGCTTTGGTGACACGCTTCTCTCGCGCGACAAGGCCAAGCGCCTGGCTTCGTGGATGGCCCTGGAAAAGGCCCTGGAATCCGGCGACTTCGTCACCGGCACCACCTCCAACAAGGTCAAGGGCGGCCTGAAGGTGATGGTCAATGGCATCAGCGCCTTCCTGCCCGGCTCGCTGGTCGACAGCCGTCCCACCAAGGACCTGACGCCCTACGAGAACAAGACCATGGAGTTCAAGGTCATCAAGCTGGACCGCAAGCGCAACAACGTGGTGCTGAGCCGCCGCGCCGTGGTGGAAGCCTCCATGGGCGAAGAGCGCGCCAAGCTGATGGAAACCCTCAAGGAAGGCGCCATCGTGCAGGGCGTGGTCAAGAACATCACCGAGTACGGTGCGTTCGTCGACCTCGGTGGCATCGACGGTCTGCTCCACATCACCGACATGGCCTGGCGCCGTGTGCGCCACCCGAGCGAAGTGGTGCAGGCCGGCCAGGAGATCACCGCCAAGATCCTCAAGTTCGACGTCGAGAAGCAGCGTGTCTCGCTGGGCCTCAAGCAGATGGGCGACGATCCGTGGCTGGGCGTGAGCCGCCGCTACCCGCAAGGCACCCGCATGTTCGGCAAGGTCACCAACATCGCCGACTACGGTGCATTCGTCGAACTCGAACCCGGTATCGAAGGTCTGGTGCACGTCTCCGAGATGGACTGGACCAACAAGAACGTCGCCCCGTCCAAGCTGGTGTCGCTGGGTGACGAGGTCGAGGTCATGGTGCTCGACATCGACGAAGACAAGCGCCGCATCTCGCTGGGCATGAAGCAGTGCCG
Source organism: Hydrogenophaga sp. (assembly GCA_025458545.1). The sequence goes on along the minus strand of JALOSH010000170.1, from coordinate 114 downwards.
CGCCAACCCCTGGCACGAGTTCGCCGAGAACACCAAGCGTGGCGACCGCGTCAAGGGCCCGATCAAGTCGATCACCGACTTCGGCGTGTTCGTCGGCCTGGCTGCCGGCATCGA
>JALOSH010000169.1 GCA_025458545.1 Hydrogenophaga sp. | reverse complement strand
AAGCAATGCGGCACGTCGGGCCACTTGGCCATCGCGGCTTTGACGATGTCGTCCATGGCGCCGATTACACCCCGGTTTTCCGCTCAGCTGAAGCATCGGCGTCCGCTGAGGGGGAATGACCGGGAATACCGCGGAACCGGCTTTGCCGGGCCGCTGGTGTTGCCCCCGGAGGGGGAAGCGCTGAAGGCGCATCGGGGGGGAGATGTGTCATCAACCAGTCACCCACCGCTTGCGGCATGGCCCGCACATGGCCCGGCAGACCCAGCACGCCCAAGGACACCGGGAAACCCACATGCCCGCCTCGTGCGGGCTGCCACAGCGTGACATGGGAGCCGACCTCTGCCCGGATCGGCAACGAGGCGGCTGGCACAAACGGGTCGTTGAGGGCATTGAGTGCCAGCGCCGGGATGCGGATGTCGCGCAGCACCGGCTTGGCCGAGGCGCGCGCCCAGTAATCGTCGGTGTCGCGAAAACCGTGCAACGGCGCGGTGAACAGGTTGTCGAAGGCGTACAGGTCGCGCGCGCGCAGCAGCGCCTCGCGGTCGAACAGGCCTGGGTGCTGCTCCAGTTTCTTCAGCGCCTTGGGCACCATGCTGGAGAGGAACATGCGGGTGTAGACCAGCCGGTTGAAGCCCTGGCCGATGGCGTGGCCACCGGCGGCCAGGTCCAGTGGCGAACAGACCGCCGCGACCGCGCGCACCGTCTGCGCAGCGCTGGCGCCCATCTCACCCGCCCAGCGCAGCAGGGCATTGCCGCCCAGCGACACCCCCACCGCCAGCAGGGGGCGCCCCGGGTGTTCATGGGCAAACCGTTTCAGCACCCAGTCGATCTCGTGAAAGTCGCCCGAATGGTAGGCGCGCGGCGCCAGGTTGAGTTCGCCCGAGCAGCCCCGGAAATGCGGCACCGCAAAGGCCAGCCCACGGGCCGCGGCGAAATCGGCAAAGGCCACCGCGTACTGGCTGGCCGAAGAACCCTCCAGCCCATGGAACAGCACCAGCAGCGGAGCGTCAGCCGCACTCCCATGCTGCGCCATGTCCACATCGATGAAGTCGCCGTCGGGCGTGGTCCAGCGGCTGCGCTGCCAGCGCGGGGCCGGGCCGGCATGGCGTCGCGCGAACAGGGCCGCCCAGACCGTCTGGGCGTTGCCGCCGGGCAACCACCACGGCGCGCGGTAGCGTTGCGCAAAGTCCGGCGCGGTCAATGCAGCACCGGGGGCTGACCCAGGCCATCGTGTGGCTCGATCGGGCTGCCCGGGCTCGCGTGGTGGGCCACCATGCGCCAGCCCTGGGCGGTCTTGGCATAGACATTGGTCGCCAGCACCCAGGCCTGCTGCGGGCCGTCGTTGCCCATCACCTCCACCCGCTCGACCACGCTGTGCACGCTGCAGCTGCCCGCGTCGAGACGGCGCAGCTTCTCGGGCACCGCCTTCACACTGCCGTGGGCAAACAGCGCTTCAAAGGCCGCGCGCACCGCTTCATGACCGACCAGCCGAGGACCGCCCGGGTGCACACAGACGATGTCGTCTTCGTCGGCCCAGCAGGCCATGAGGCGTTCGAGGTCGGCTTGCTGCAGCGCTTCGTAGAACGCGTGCTCGGTGTCGTCCGGTGAGCCCGGGGGCAGTTTCGGTTTCGGCATGCGCCCTATTTTGCCGTGTGGCGGCGGCCTGCTCGCCGCTCTCCCGGCGCAGGGGCAGGGGTATAGTCCCTGGCGTTGCCAGCCAACACCCCCATGTTCCACCGGTCTGGCCATCGAAGACCCCCAGGAGGCTCCATGCACCCAATGATCAAATCCCTGTCCACGTGGACGCTCGCCCTGCTGCTCGCCGTGGGCCTCTCGGGTTGTGGCTACAACGATTTCCAGCGGCTCGACGAACAGAGCAAATCCGCCTGGTCCGAGGTGCTGAACCAGTACCAGCGCCGCGCCGACCTGATTCCGAACATCGTCGCCACGGTCAAAGGCGAGGCCAACTTCGAGCAGGAAACCCTCACCCAGGTGATCGAGGCCCGCTCCAAGGCCACCGCCATCCAGATGACGCCGGAGATGGTGAACGACCCGGCGGCGATGGAGAAATTCCAGGCCGCACAGGGCGAGGTGGGCAGCGCCCTGAGCCGCCTGATGGTGGTGGTGGAGCAGTACCCCAACCTCAAGGCCAACCAGGGCTTCAGCGATTTGCGGGTGCAACTCGAAGGCACCGAAAACCGCATCACCGTGGCGCGCAACCGCTACATCCAGACCGTGCAGGAGTACAACGTGCTCACGCGCAGCTTCCCCACCAACCTCACCGCCATGGTCTTCAGCTACGCGCCCAAGGCCAACTTCACGGTGCAGAACGAGGCCACCATCTCGGCTCCGCCCACCGTGGACTTCAATAAAAAATGACCGCCTGGTCCCGAGCGCTGCGGGCCTGGCTGGCGCTGGTCGGCTTGTGGCTGTGCGCCTCGCTGGCATTCGCCCAGGGCGTGCTGCCGCTGCCCGAGCTGCGCGCCCGGGTGATGGACCAGACCGGCACGCTGGACGCCGCCAGCACGGCCGCCATCGAAGCCAAGCTGGCGGCCTTCGAGCAGAGCAAGGGCTCGCAGGTGGTGGTGTTGATGGTGGCGACCACCGCGCCGGAAGACATTGCCGACTACACCCAGCGCCTGGGTGACGCCTGGAAAATCGGCCGCAAAGACGTCGGTGACGGCGTGCTGTTCGTGATTGCCAAGGACGACCGGCGCGTGCGCATCGCGCCCGCAAAATCCCTGGAAGGCGCGATCCCCGACCTGATCGCCAGCCGCATCATCGACCAAGCCGTGCGGCCCGCGTTTCGCAACAACGACTACGCTGGCGGCATCCAGGCCGGGCTCGATCAGATCTTCTCCCGCATCAGCGGCGAGGCCTTGCCACTGCCCGAGCAGGGTGCGGAACCCCTGGGCGGCTTCGAGTTCATGGACCTGTTGATCTTTGCGGTCTTTGCGGTGCCGATTGCTTCGGCTGTGCTGCGCAGCATGTTTGGCAACAAGCTCGGCACGGTGCTCACCGGTGTGGGCGCAGGGGGCCTGGCCTGGGTGATCACCTCGGTGCTGTGGATCGCCATCGGCGCCGGCTTGCTCGGCATGCTGGCCGCGCTGTTCCTGCAGATGTTGCCGGCAGCGCCGGTGCGCTCGCGCCGCGGTGGCGGCTGGGGTGGGCCGGGCAGCGGTGGTTTCGGCGGCGGCGGTGGATGGGGCGGCGGCGGCGGATTCAGCTCCGGCGGTGGGGGCAATTTTGGCGGCGGCGGTGCGTCGGGGAGTTGGTGAACCCACCATGAACACCATCACCCGCGTTTTCAAACACCAGTGGCTCGACGTGTCCGACACCCGCCGCGCCGTACCCAACGACATGGCGCTGCGCCTGGCGCAGCGGATCGCTGCCAGCGAGGTGCGCCACACCGGCGAAGTCCGCCTGTGCATCGAAGCCGCCTTGCCACTCGGCGATCTGTGGCGCATCGGCGACGCCGCCGCGCTCAAGCGCGTGGTGCGCGAGCGCGCCATCCACTGGTTCGGCAGCCTCGGCGTCTGGGACACCGAGGACAACAACGGTGTGCTCATTTACCTGCTGCTCGCCGAACACGCGATCGAATTCGTGGCCGACAGGGCGCTGGCCCGCCGGGTGGACGCCACGCAGTGGCAGGCCATCGTCGACCGGCTCGGACAGCGTTTGCAGAGCAAGCAGTTTGAAGACGGGTTGACCCAGGCGCTGGAAGAGGTGTCTGCCCTGCTGGTGGCCTACTTCCCCGCCGAACCGGGCAGCGTGAACCCCAACGAATTGCCCGACGCGGTGGTGCGGGTCTGAAACACCGAAGGCCTGGGGCGTGGACGGGAGGTCTCCAACGCGCCGCGACTCATTTGGGCTTTTTGCTGCCCAGCGTGGTGCGGTTGTTCATCACCACCTGCATCTCCTCGTGCAGCGCCTTGTTCATTTGCGCAAAGGTGCGCAGCTTGCGGGTGGTCTCGCGCAGGCGCTCGGCCATGCGCGTGGAGATGGCCAGCAGCAGCCGGGCCCCCACCTTCGGTTCGTTCTTGAGCAACCGCATCAGGGCCGTGCGAGACAACACCGCGGCGGCGATGTCGGTGGTCGCGGTGCAGGTGGCCGACCGGGGTGAACCATCGAGCACACCCATTTCACCGATCAGATGCCCAGGCCCGATGATGTTGACCACCATGCTCTCGCCCAGCCCGGGCAGTTCGTTCTCGACCGCAATGTCACCCTCCAGCACCAGCATCATGTAATCGTTCTGCCGGATTTCGCCTTCCTGGATGAACACCGTGCCGGCCAGGATGCGCTTGGGGCGCATGTAACCCACCACCTTCATGGCGTCGGCCAGGGTCAGGTCGTCCAGCGCCGTGGGCGTGATCAGCATGCGAGCCGCCACCTCCTCGGGAGCGAGGTCCGGGTTCTCGAACATGGACGACATGCGGGAATCACTCATGGTGGGCGGCTCTGGGCTTCATCTTCTCACCAAGGGCGGGAGCTGCCGACAATCCTGACAAAAAAAGACCGGCACAAGGCCGGTCTCGTCGGGCGCAACGCACGGACCGCTCACTTCTTCTGACGGTACTTGCGCAGCGCGGCGATCTGGGCCGCCATGACGGCCAGCTCCGATGTGGCCTTGGCCAGGTCGATGTCGCTCTTGGCGTTCTTGACCGCTTCTTCGGCGTGCTTGCGCGCGTCGCTGGCCTTGGCTTCGTCCAGGTCTTTGCCGCGGATGGCGGTGTCGGACAGCACGGTGATGCAGTTGGGCTGCACTTCCAGGATGCCACCGGCCACGAACACGAACTCTTCGCCGCCATCGGCCTTTTCGATGCGCACGGCACCGGGCTTGATGCGGGTGATGAGCGGGATGTGACCAGGCAGGATGCCCAGCTCACCCGCTTCGCCCGGCAGGGCCACGAACTTGGCTTCGCCGGAGAAGATGGATGCTTCGGCGCTGACCACATCGACGTGAATGGTGCTCATATGTACTCCTGTAAAAAGCCGTTGGAAAGCAAGCAATCGGGTGGCTGGCTAAGCGGTGCGTGCAAATGTGCAAGCGCACATTGAGCACACCAACGACGCCAGGCGCCCGATGACGCCGCTTTACGCGACTTTTTTCGCTTTCTCGAATGCCTCGTCGATGGTGCCCACCATGTAGAAGGCCTGCTCGGGCAGGTGATCGCATTCACCGGCGGTGATCATCTTGAAACCGCGGATGGTTTCCGACAGCGGCACGTACTTGCCGGGCGAGCCGGTGAACACTTCGGCGACGTGGAACGGCTGCGACAGGAAACGCTGGATCTTGCGCGCACGGGCCACGGCCAGCTTGTCTTCGGGCGCCAATTCGTCCATGCCCAGAATGGCGATGATGTCGCGCAG
>JALOSH010000168.1 GCA_025458545.1 Hydrogenophaga sp. | reverse complement strand
GTTGTCCCGCGCACCGCGGCGCGCCAGCCAGCGCCGCGTGCGATGAAAGTCCGCGCAGAAGGTCACCACCAGCGGCGCCTGCAGCACCATCTCCTGCTCGAAGTGCAGTTCATAGAGCCGGCGCTTGCGCGCCTCGTCCTGCGTCAGCACCATCGAGAAGCTGTTCAGGTTGCCCGAGGACGACCCACCTGCCACCGCCTCGCCCAGCACCTCGGTAATCAGATCGGCGTCGATCGGCTGCGGCTTGAAGCTGCGGATGGAGCGGTGGGTGGCGAGGAGTTGGGGCAGGGGGGCAGCTTTGTGGGTCATGGTGTGGGTTGGCCGTTGAGGCCGGCATGGAATGCAGCGAGCCAGCGCACGGCCTGGTTGCTGCGCGCGGGGTGCATGGTCAAGGCGAGTTGCGCGCTGCTGTCCGGGTGCGTTTCGGCCTCCAGAATCTGGTTCAGGCGACCGATCAATTGGGCGCTGCGCGTGCTGGATTGATCGATGAGCAGCCGCGCATCATGGCCGGTGAGCCAGGCGCTGGCGGTGTCCATGTCGAAGTCTGGCGCGTCCAGAAGATGGGCATGCTCGGCGTACAAGCGTTCTGCATTGCCGGCAGGCAGGTGGTAACGCAGGATCACTGCCAGATCAAAGGCGTCTTTGGTGGGCGCCTGCAGATGGCGCTCCTGCCAAGCCAGCACCTTGAGCACGGCCAGCATGGGCAGCGCGACGGCTTTTGCACGAATGCTCTGGGGCAGATGGATCGTGACCGCCGTGTGCGCGGCTTCGCGGTAGCCCAGAATCTCCATCACTTCATCGCCCGCAGGCGGCCAGGCGATCGTGCCGTCGGCTGCTTCCAGCGCGCCGAAGGGAATCAGGTCGATCCAGCCGTAGCGGCTGTGTTGCAGCTTGTGAGCCGCGTGCCGGTGCGCCACAAACAGACCGCTGCCGATCAATGCCTGCTTGGCGGCGTGAAATGCCGGCCAGTCGGCTGCAGCCATTGCAAAGTCCACGTCGTGGGTGGCGCGCTGGATGGCGACGCCGTGCGCGTGGTGCAGCAGCAGATCGCGCGCCATCGCGCCCACCAGGATCAGCTCCAGGTTTGGCGCAGCGCGTTGCACGTCGGCCAGCAGCTGCGCCAGCCACACCAGCTCTGGCTGGGCGCTCAAGTCAATGGTCATGGTGTATCAGGGGCCAGCAGCTGGTCGTAGACGAGCCGCGCCGTTTCCATGCTGCGCCCTTCGCCGCTGGCCATGAGGTCTGCGTACACCAACAGGGCGGGGGCCAGTTGCGGCGGCGGGTCGGGCACGGGCGCATCGGTGGTGGGTGCCGCATGGGGCGAGCGCACATCGAAGTGCCAGAAGCGCTTGTAGATCTGCACATTGCCCGCTTCGTCTTGGCGCAGGCGCAGATCCAGCAGCAGGCGCGGGTTGATCTTGTCTGCGTAGAACGTGGCCGTGCCGGGGCGTAGGTAACCCGTGAGGCGGCCACCTGCAGGCTCGCCACCCAGAACCGCGCCGTAGGCCGCGGGGTCCAACTCGTTCCACCAGTTGAGCGATTCCGCCTGATACCGCCCAAGCAGCAGCTTGGGCCGCAGCACGCGCGGATAGAACTCCGCCCACAGCTTGAGCACACGCTCCCGGTGCACCCAGGCGCGGCGGCCATGAACCTCGCCCATGTGGCCGAGCGCCTGGAGCTCCGCCATCACCCAGCCCACCGTGCCATGCGCCACGCCAGCCCGCTGGGCAATGTCGCGGTAAGGCAGGTTGAGCCACGCCGGGTTGCACAGCAGGGTGAATAGCACCGACAAGCCGCTGGCCTGGAACGCGCGCCCGGTGGGCGCTTTGGCTGAGGCCATGTGCTGCGGTTTCTGCCCTTTGACCCACACCAGCAGGCCCGGTTGCTGCACGTATGCGTTGCCTGCAGCGTCGACAAAGGCGAGCCCCAGCGCGCGCAAGGCGTCCGCCACCGGCGGGGTGATGTAGTCACTCACCAGCAGCACCGGGGCCTGCACGCTGTGCACTTGATGCGCGACCGCACCGAGACTGCTTGGCGTCACCGCGCGCTTGGTGTGCACCTCATACCGCTGGCCATTGAGCTGCAGCACGGCGTCTGCCGACGGCGCACCGGCCAGCGGGTACGCGGCAGGCAGCCACTCCACGGCCACGCCGTAGGTGCGCAACACATCGAGCACAGTGCTCAGGAGTTCGGTGGGTCGGATGTTGTCCATCGAGAAAAGATCGTCCACTTTTTGTGGACAGAAGCCTTCTGGTGGACAACTCTAGGCGAAAACAAGCCGCTTGTCCACGCAAACAGGTTGTCCACCATTGTTGGACGATTGAATATGGTGGACAAAGGGCCGATCAGCCGCCGGTGTGCTGGGGCCGCCGCAGCGCTCCAAGCACGCAAAGGCGTTCAATTTCCTCGTGCATTCAAAGAAAGCGAACATCGCTGAACACTGAACGGTGGGTGTCTGGCGGGTTCGACTACGGGCGCGCGATAGCCCATGACCGCTTGTCTGGCGGGCGTTTTCAGCCATTTTGGCTTGAAGAGGCGCATGGGATGGACTTGTTCATTGTTCGATCAAGGACTGGTGCGCCTCTTCAGGCTAAATCGCCTGAAGAATGGCTTGGGACAAGCGGAAAGCCGCTTCAGACCCTCCCGGCCCATCGACCAACGCTGCTCCAAGCGGCAGTCAGCCGCGCACCACCTGCACCTCATCCCCCACGCGCAGCGTGCCGCCCTGCAGCACCCGCGCCGTCATGCCGCCATGGCAGCGCATGGCGTTGTATCCGCCGGGACCAAGCACTGCTTCCATCGATCGACAAGGCGTATCTGCGTCTTCAGAAGGGCGCCCATGATCGTCGACCCAGGGCTAAACCTGGCTTACTGCGCCATCGCGCGCATCAATACGCTGGCGCTTTCATAAGGAGGCAGCACCATGTCGCCACAACCCTACCCCCTTTACGGCACACGACCTGAGAAGCCGGGTCTCTACCTAGCGTTGTTCCACGGTCGCCACACGCCCAACGAACACATGGAAGATTGGGGATTTCCGGGTCCACTAATCGGACCACTCAACTGGGTGCACACAACCTACGGCTGTCAACTCAATATCGAGTTTGTGAACTCAGCTGACGCTCTTCGTTACTTTGGCGATTCGATAGGTATGGCCGAACTAACAGCCATGAACGGACTCATCGAATTCGGCGGTGACTATTTTGGCGATTGGACTGTGTACCTCGTGAAGGAAGAGGACTGCGCTGTTGCACCAGACTCCTTCCGTCCGAACGCAACGAGGCCAAACATGGGCGACTTCGTGCACCGACTAACGTAGAGATCTCAACCGCCGAGTGGCGATCACGGTTTTCGTGGGAGAGCGTGTGACTAACCGCCTTTGGACAAAGCCTGAGCTCATCATGCTGTTCAGGCTTTACTGCGAAACACCCTTCGGGCGCATGCATCAAAGAAATCCCGATGTAGTCCGCTTGGCACATCTTCTCGAACGAACACCGAGTGCTGTCGCGATGAAGCTCACGAACTTTGCGAGTCTTGACCCAGTGGTCACTGCATCCGGCCGGCGAGGCCTACCAGGCGCTTCGAAACTCGATCATGTAGTTTGGGACGAGTTTCACGCCGACTGGGATGGGCTCATCGAGCAAAGCGATCGACTGCTGGAGCAGCAAGGGATAACACCCGGCTCCTCGGATCAATTGGATCTACGACTGGCCTCCACAGACGAGGAGAAGAAAACCGAAACACTCGTAAGCGTGAAGGTTCGAACCAAGCAGCAGTTTTTTAGGCGCGCGGTTCTCGCAAGTTATCGGGGGCGGTGCTGCATGAGCGGTACTGCAGACACACGACTTCTGGTAGCCAGTCACATCGTTCCTTGGAGCGTGGATACAAGGAACCGACTGAACCCGAGCAACGGTTTGTGCTTATCGGTCTGGCATGACAAGGCGTTCGACTTAGGGCTCATCACCCTTACCGACGATCTTCAAATCAGGGTTGCCCGCCAGTTGAGCGCACAGCGCGAAAACGCGTTTATCTCCAACTCACTGCTCGCCCTGGCAGGCAAAGCGATTGTGGCCCCCGAGCGCTTTAGGCCCGCGCCTGCGTTCCTCGCTTACCACCGGAACAAAGTCTTTTTGGACCAAGCCTGAACTCAAGCAGGCTCGAAGTCAGCAGCTCGCCACCTGCACCTCATCCCCCACACGCAGCGTGCCGCCCTGCAGCACCCGCGCCGTCATGCCACCATGGCCGCGCATGGCGTTGTAGCCGCCGGGGCCAAGCACCGCTTCCATCTTGCTGCAGGGGTCGCAGGGGCCGGTGAGTTCCAGCACCACCTCCTCGCCTATACGCAGCAACAGGCGCTGGTCCGGGAAGGGCGAGCGCGCGCCGATCAGGTTCAGACCACTCACCACCAGATTGCGGCGCAGCAAGGCGGGGTCGATCGGGCGCTTGCCCAGCCAAGCCGCAATCAGCGGCAGATGCTCCGCCTGAATCAGCGTGACCTGCCGCTTGCCGCCACCGGGCGCGCGGCTGGCCTTGTTGGCGCTGCGATCACCAAACAGCCCACGGCCTTCGATGGCGAGGGCTTCTTGCAGTACTTGAGCCGGGGTGCCGCGGGCGGGGCGGGCGTAGATCGCGTCGAGCCGCCCGCTCAGGGGTGGCGCTTCGATCAAACGGCGCAGGTCTGAAGTCACTGCGCCGTTTGTCATGCCCACTCGTTCAGCAGACCGATGTCGCTTCGCAGATCACACGTCGATATTCGACGCATACAACGCGTTGCTCTCGATGAACGCGCGGCGGGGTTCGACTTCGTCGCCCATGAGCGTGGTGAAGATGCCGTCGGCGGAGATGGCGTCTTCGATCTGGACCTTGAGCAGGCGGCGCACTGTGGGGTCCATGGTGGTTTCCCAGAGCTGCTCGGGGTTCATTTCGCCCAGGCCCTTGTAGCGCTGCTTGCTGATGCCGCGCTCGGCCTCGGATAGCAGCCAGCGCATGGCGCTGCGGAAGTCGTCGATCGGGATCTCGCGGCGCTTGTCACCTTCGCCACGCAGGATCACGGCACCTTCACCCACCAAGCCCTTGAAGGTCTTGGCTGCGTGCACAAGGATGCCGTAGTCCGCACCGTGCACAAAGTCCTGGTCGATCAGGGTGATCTTGGTGTTGCCGTGAATGGCGCGGTGGATGGCCAGATAAGGCTTGTCGGTCTTCTCGTCCGTCTTGGCGTACACATGCACGGTGCCGTTGCCGAGTGCCGCCTGCAGGGCGGCGGCGGAGGCTTGGGCCTCGTCAGCGGAATCAAGCTTGAGCTCCACGCCTTCGGCAATGGCCTGCAGGGCACGCTCGTCAATGATGCGTGAGAGGCGGTTGAGCACGGCTTCGGCCAGCACGTTCTGGCGG
>JALOSH010000167.1 GCA_025458545.1 Hydrogenophaga sp. | reverse complement strand
GTCGCCCAGGCGGGCATGGATCAGGCGCTCGGCGCCCAGCATTTCCACCGTCTCCACTTTCAAGGTCCAGCCCTCGGAACCCAGGTCGATGTGCTCGGGACGGGTGCCCATGGTGCAGCCTGGCCGGGAGCCCGGCGCGTGCTGCAACAGGTTCATCGGCGGCGAACCCATGAAGCTGGCGACGAAGGTGGTGGCGGGTTTCGAGTACACCTCTTCGGGCGTGCCGAACTGCTCCATGCGCCCCGCGTTCATCACGATCATGCGCTGCGCCAGCGTCATCGCTTCCACCTGGTCGTGGGTGACGAAGAGCGAGGTGATACCGAGTTCGCGGTGCAGTTTCTGAATCTCCAGCCGGGTCTGGGCGCGCAGCTTGGCGTCCAGGTTCGACAGCGGCTCGTCAAACAGAAACACCTGCGGCTGGCGCACGATGGCGCGGCCCATCGCCACACGCTGGCGCTGCCCGCCGGAGAGCTGGCGCGGCTTGCGGTCCAGCAGGTGACCCAGCTCTAGGATGGCGGCCGCCTTGTCCACGCGCTGTTTGATCTCGGCCACCGGCAGCTTCTTGATCTTCAGCCCGTAGGCCATGTTGTCGAACACGCTCATGTGCGGGTAGAGCGCGTAGTTCTGGAACACCATGGCGATGTCGCGGTCGGCCGGTTCGAGCTGGTTGACGACGCGCTCGCCGATCAGGATGTCGCCGCCACTGATCTCTTCGAGACCGGCCACCATGCGCAGCAGCGTGGACTTGCCACAGCCCGACGGGCCGACGATGACGATGAACTCGCCGTCGGTGATCTCGGCACTGACGCCATGGATCACCTGCAGCGACTGCTTGCCCTGGTGGTATTGCTTGATGACGTTGCGAAAGGAAAGGGATGCCATGTGAGGTGCTTATTTATCGGTGTCGACCAGGCCCTTGACGAACCACTTTTGCATGAGGATGACGACCAGCGCCGGTGGGATCATCGCCAGCATCGCGGTGGCCATGACCACGTTCCATTCGGTGTAAGCCTCGCCCGCGATCAGGCGCTTGATGCCCAGCACCACCGGGTACATGCTCTCGTCGGTGGTCACCAGCAGCGGCCAGAGGTACTGGTTCCAGCCGTAGATGAACTGGATCACGAACAGCGCCGCGATCGAGGTGGCCGACATGGGCAGCAGGATGTCTTTGAAAAAGCGCATCGGGCCGGCGCCGTCCACCCGTGCGGCTTCGACCAGCTCGTCGGGCACGGTCAGGAAGAACTGGCGGAACAGAAAGGTGGCGGTGGCCGAGGCGATCAGCGGTACCGTAAGACCGGCGTAGGTGTTGAGCATGCCCAGGCTGGCCACCACCTCGTAGGTCGGACCGATGCGCACCTCCACCGGCAGCATCAGGGTGACGAAGATCATCCAGAACACCAGGTTGCGCAGCGGAAACCGGAAGTAGACGATGGCAAAAGCCGACAGCAGCGAGATCACGATCTTGCCGATGGCGATGATGAGCGCACTGATCAGGCTGATCATCATCATGGGTCCGCCGGCGGCGAAGGTGCTGCCCATGCTGGACTGACCACCAAACAGGGCCAGGCGGTAGGTTTCCACCATGTGCGAACCCGGCACCAGCGACAACGGCCGGCTCTGGGCGATCTGCTCCGCCGACTGGGTGGACCCCACTAGCGTGATGTAGACCGGAAAAGCCACGATGGCCACACCGAGGATGAGCACGGCGTGGGCGACAAAATCCAGAATGGGACGGCGTTCAATCATGGAAGGGGCCTCAATACTGCACACGCCGTTCAACGTAGCGGAACTGCACCACCGTCAGCGCGACCACGATCACCATCAGCACCACCGACTGCGCGGCCGAGCCACCCATGTCCAGCGCCTTGAAGCCGTCGTAATACACCTTGTAGACCAGGATGGCGGTGTCCTTGCCGGGGCCGCCCTGCGTGGCCGCATCCACGATCGCAAAGGTGTCGAAGAAGGCGTACACCACGTTGATCACGAGCAGGAAGAAGGTGGTGGGTGAGAGCAGCGGGAAGACGATGGTCCAGAAGCGACGCGCCGGCGATGCGCCGTCGATGGCGGCGGCTTCAATCAGCGACTTCGGGATCGATTGCAGGCCGGCCAGGAAGAACAGAAAGTTGTACGAAATCTGCTTCCACACCGCGGCCATCACGATCAGCGCCATGGCGTGGTCGCTGTTGAGCAGGTGATTCCACTCGACACCAGCGAACTGCAGCGCATAAGCCACCACACCCATGGGGGAGGCGAACATGAACACCCACAACACGCCGGCCACGGCAGGCGCCACCGCGTAAGGCCAGATCAGCAGCGTCTTGTAAACACCCGCGCCCTTGATCACGCGATCGGCCATCACCGCGAGCAGCAAGGCGATGGTGAGGCCGGAGACCGCCACCAGCACCGAAAAGACGGCCGTGGTCTTGAAAGAAGCCAGGTAGGTTTCGTCGTCCCACAGGCGCTGGAAATTCTCCATGCCGACAAACTCGACCGAGGTGCCGAAGGCGTCTTGCTGCAGCAGGCTTTGGTACAGCGCCTGACCCGCAGGCCAGAAAAAAAACACCAGCACCACAGCCATCTGGGGGGCCACCAGCGCCCAGGGCAGCCAGCTGGATCGGAAGCGAACGCGTTTTTCCATGGGGTTCCGTTGAATGGAGACACCGCCCGAGAGTCGAACTCGCGGGCGGTGTCAGGTGGGCGGTTCCGGCGTTGTCCGCCCGGAACGGTCGTTATTTACATCTTGCCCTGGTTGGCTTTCTGGAAGCGTTCCAGCTGTTCATTGCCGCGCCTCACGGCGTTGTCCAGCGCTTCTTTGGCGGTCTTCTTGCCAGCCCACACCCCTTCGAGCTCTTCGTCGTTGATGGTGCGGATCTGCACGAAGTTGCCCAGGCGGATGCCGCGCGATTTGTCGGTGGTCTTGCGGATCATCTGGTTGACCGACACATCGGTGCCCGGGTTCTGTTTGTAGAAACCGCTCTTTTCGGTGATTTCGAAGGAAGCGGGCGTCAAAGGCAGATAGCCCGTGCGCTGGTGGCTCCGTGCATCGACCTCGGGCTTGGACAGGTGGGCAAAGAACTGGGCCACGCCTTTGTATTCATCGGGCTTCTTGCCCGCCATCACCCACAGGCTGGCACCGCCGATCACGGTGTTCTGCGGTGCGCCGGCCACATCGGGGTAGTAGGGCAGGGTGCTGATACCGCTGGCGAACTTGGCGTTGCGTTTGATGTTGCCGTACAACGCTGACGAGCCGGTCATCATGGCGCATTCACCGGAGACAAACACCGCGTCGGCCGCGTTGCCGCGCCCTTTGTAGACGAACAGCCCAGTCTTGGCCATGTTGGCCAGGTTTTCGATGTGGCGCACGTGGAGTGGGGTGTTGTAGGTCAGGCGTGCGTCGATGCCGCGCATGCCGTTGCCCTTGGTGGCGAACTCGGTGTTGTGCCAGGCCGAGAAGCTCTCCAGCTGGGTCCAGCTCACCCAACTGGTGGTGAACGGGCATTTGTGTCCGCTGGCCTTCAGTTTGCCGGCCGCCAGGGCCACCTCGGGCCAGGTCTTGGGCGGGTTTTCGGGGTCCAGGCCGGCGGCCTTGAAAGCGTCTTTGTTGTAGTGGAAGACCGTGGTGGAGCTGTTGAACGGAAAGCTCAGCATCTGGCCGTTGGGGGCAGTGTAATAGCCCGCCACTGCCTGCACATAGCTCTTCGGGTCGAACTTGACACCGGCGTCCGCCTTCACCTTGCCGACCGGCACGATGGCGCCTTTGCTCGCCATCATGGTGGCGGTCCCGACCTCAAACACCTGCAGGATGTGGGGTGCGTTGCCCGAGCGAAAGGCCGCGATGGCCGCCGTCATGGATTCGTCGTAGCTGCCTTTGAAGGTGGGGACGATCTTGTACTGCGTCTGGCTGGCGTTGAAGTCCTTGGCGTGGTCGTTGACCCACTCGCCCAGTGCGCCGCCCATGGAGTGCCACCACTGGATTTCGGTCTGGGCGTGGGCTGGGAAGCTCAGGGTCGCGACCGCTGTCGCTGCGGCAAATAGGGTGCGTTGGAATCGCATGAGAAGGTCTCCGGTGGGTTGCAACAAAGCACGCAGCGTAGGGCTGCTGTGTGACAAAACGATTGCACAACTGTTTCGGGTTGCCGGCAACGGGGGGTTTCCATGAGGCCCTCATGTGTATGTTGCACTGCGGTACCATCGTCCGCTTGGTCTGACTTGGCCGACTGTCCGCTCCCCACGATGAACGCTCCCACCCCGCATTTGCTGCTCGAAACCGCCGCCGAGGATGCTCCTCGTCTGCGCGAAATCCCCTACAACTACACGTCTTTCTCGGACCGTGAAATCGTGATGCGTTTGCTGGGGTCCCGTGCCTGGAGCCTGCTCGACGAGTTGCGGGGCGAACGCCGTACCGGTCGTTCGGCGCGCATGTTGTACGAGGTGCTGGGTGACATCTGGGTGGTGCAGCGCAACCCGTACCTGCAGGACGATCTGCTCGACAACCCCAAGCGCCGCGCCGCGCTGGTGGACGCCCTGCGCCACCGCCTGGGTGAGGTGCAGAAACGCCGCACCCCGAAGGACGACGCCGCGCGCGATGCGCTGGTGGCCGAACTGCTGACGGCTGCCCGTACCGCGGTGGATGGTTTTGCACGCTCCTTTGAGGAGATGGCCGCGCTGCGCCAGCGCGCCACCAAGGCGCTGCGCAAGCTCACCGCCAAAGACAACATCAAATTCGACGGCTTGTCGCGCGTGTCGCATGTGACCGACGCCACCGACTGGCGCGTGGAGTACCCGTTCGTGGTGCTGACCCCCGACACCGAAGCCGAGATGGCCGAGCTGGTGCGCGGTTGCTTCGAGCTGGGCCTGACCATCGTGCCGCGCGGCGGCGGCACCGGCTACACCGGCGGCGCGATCCCGCTGACCTGGAAGAGCGCGGTGATCAACACCGAGAAGCTCGAAGCCATGACCGAGGTGGAGTTTGTGCCGGTGCCCGGCCACGCCGAGCCACTGCCCACCATCTGGACCGAAGCCGGTGTGGTGACCCAGCGCGTGGCCGATGCGGCCGAACGCGCCGGCCATGTGTTCGCGGTGGACCCGACCTCTGCCGAGGCCTCGTGTGTGGGCGGCAACATCGCCATGAACGCGGGCGGCAAAAAGGCCGTGCTCTGGGGCACGGCGCTGGACAACCTGGTGAGCTGGCGCATGGTGACGCCGCAGGCGCAGTGGCTTGAAGTCACGCGCCTCGACCACAACCGCGGCAAGATCCACGACGCCGAGGTCGCCACCTTCGAGCTGAAGTATTTCGAAGGCGCACCGAGCAGCTGGTGATCCCGGGCGCCACCTTCCGAAAGGAAGGTCTGGGCAAGGACGTGACCGACAAGTTTCTCGCCGGTCTGCCGGGCATCCAAAAAGAAGGTTGCGATGGTCTGATCACCAGTGCGCGCTGGTTGGTGCACCGCATGCCCGAGCATGTGCGCACCGTGTGCCTGGAGTTCTTTGGCAACCCCAAGGACTGTGTGCCGTCCATCGTGGACATCAAGGACTTCATGTTCGCCGAGATGAAGCGCCCGGGCGGCGCGATACTCGCGGGCCTGGAACATCTGGACGACCGCTACCTCAAGGCCGTGGGC
>JALOSH010000166.1 GCA_025458545.1 Hydrogenophaga sp. | reverse complement strand
TCGGCCGAGGTCTTCTCGTCCTGGTAGCCGAAAGCAAGGTGCATCGGGCCTGCGCGATAGCCAGCCTTCAACGCCGTCCGGTCGGTCTTCACGCCGTTGGTTTCATCTGGTGCGTAGTCAACGCCGAGGTAGAAGCCACCCATGGTTGGGCTCAGGTAGGAAATCTTGTTGTCGAAACGGCTGGCGTAGTCACCACCCGAACCGTAGACGCCGTTGTTGGTGGGCGTGAAGGCGGAGTCGTAGACGTTGGAGCTGATGGACAGGGCGCGGATATCGTCGTACATGGTCGTGCCACGGCCGAGGGTGAACGTGCCGAAGCCGCCAGACAAGCTCAGCAAGCTGGCCGCGTTGAACTGGACGCCCACCAGCGTGCCTTCATCCGAGCGGAAGCGCTGCTCCAGCTGGAAGCCAGCTCTGAGGCCACCACCCAGGTCTTCGGTGCCGCGCAGGCCCCAGCGCGGGGAGGTGAGGCCGGCGTCGTTGCCCGAGAACATCCGGGTCACGGCTTTGTTGTTGGGTGCTGCGAGTGCGCTGTCCTTGATCTGGCCCACCGAGGTGTCGATGCGACCGTACAGGGTGACGGAAGACTGCGCCATGGCGGCGCCGGAGGCGGCCAGAACGGCCAGTGCGATGAGACTTTTTTTCATGGGTTTCCTTGAAGGATTCGTTGGAGCAAGTGGGCGAGGCCCAGCCTGATGCGGTGAGCGTTCAGGTGGACGTATTCCATCGAAAACATATAAAAGTCCCGTGACAATGTTTCCTGCTTGCAACAGATGCAGCATTGGTTGCGCATGTCATCGCCGCGTCACGGAGGTGTGTCCGCGGCGCGCGGTGTCAGCCGCTCTGTGGACGGAGATGCACCAGCTGGTCCACCAACCAGGCGGGGTCGTCCAGCGGCAGGTCGTGGCCGGCCCACGGGTGCATGCGCAGCGGCACGCCCCAGGCATGGGCCAGAGCGATGGAGCAGCGCGGGTCCACCAGCGTGTCTTGCGCTCCGGCCAGCAGCAACAGCGGCACGCCAGGGGCATGCGCGGGCGCACGGTAGCGCGCGGCGGCCACCAGCTGGCGCAAGGCGTTGCCAGCGCTCACCGGGTGCAGGCGGCGGGCGGTGATCCATTGCGCCAGCGCCGCTTCGTCCACCGCAGGCCGCTGGCTGGTCATGCGCCAGATCAGGCGTTCGGCCACCTCGGGCGAGGGGCGGCCCAGCACCAGCCGCAACACCTGCGGCCAGTTGGGGAGCTGCAGTCGGTGGTGCAGCGGGCTGAAAGGCCGCAGGCTGGTGCTGACCAGCACCACCCCGGCCAGCTCGTGCGGCGCGCTGTGGGCCCAGTGGGCCGCCACCATGGCCCCGAGCGACAGGGCCAGCACATGCACCGGGGTGCCGATGCCGCGCCGCACGAGCTGCTGGCGCACGTCGGCCACCATGGCGTCGACCGATGTGGGGCTGCGCTCCTGATGGCGAGCGCCGTTGCCGGGCAAGTCCAGCAGGTGCAGTTGCGCGCCGGGCATGGCCCGTTGCATCACCGCCGGAAAATCGCCCCAGTGCGCCGCTTCCCGCGTGAGCCCGCGCAGCAACACCCAGGTGCTGGTCGGTGGGCGTTGTTGTTGCGCGGTGCTCATGCGTGGAACCAGTGCGCCAGCGCATCGGCGTGGTGCTGAGCCCGCGCTTCGTCGGCTGGGCGCCAGAGCGCGTGGCTGCTGGCGGCGCGGGCCAGGAAGTCCAGCAGCGCCAGGTGACGGCGCAGCACGCGCTGCTGCCGGTGGCCGATCAGCGGGTTGAAGATGCCGCGGCGCGAGAACAGCTGGCGCGGATTTTTCTTGACCCAGAGCCACGAACCCATTTCCAGCGTCAGCGGCAGGAAGGTCCGTTCGGTGTGGGCGCAGGCCTGCAGGTAGAGGTGGTCCCACAGGTCGCCGTGGGCCAGGTATTGCGTGCTCTGCGGTTCGATGATGTACGGATGGTGGCTGTGGGCCTGTTCAAAAATGCCCTTGAGCACCTGCACCTCGGCCAGGTGTGGCATGGGCTCGCGGGTGTGCGCAAAGGGAAACCACAGCCGGTCGTTGATGCCAAAGCTCGAGTGGCAATTCAGCGCCAGGCTGAACGGCCGACCCAGCAGTTCGGTCTGCACCAGTTCGCACAGCGCCTGGCTTTCGGCCTCCATCGGGTCGCCCAGGCGGCCGCGGTACCAGGGCAGACCGGCGCTCAGCCGCTGGCCGCCAAGCATCCAGGGTGTTTTTTCCAGTGCGTCCTGCGGTGCGTTGCGCATCAGGTCCACGCCGTTCGGGTTGGCCCGCGTGGCGGCCCACATGCCGCCGGGGTTGACGATGGGCATGAACACCAGGCGCACCCGCTCCATCAGGCGGTGCAGGCTGGTGTCCCAGGCCAGGCGGGTGACGATGTTCTGCAGAAAGGCGATGACCACTTCGGCACCGATGCGCTCCAGCCCGTGGACACCACCGAAGTAGCCCAGCGCCGGCATCGCGGGGTCTGGGTTGCCCAGGGTGAGGGCGTAGACTGGAAAGGAGGGGGCCGCCGGGCACCTGCACCTGGCGCACCGCCTGGGCTTGCAGGTGGGTGCCGCCGCTGTCGATCAGCTGTTCAAGCCATTGCAGTTCGGGCAGAGGGTGCTGGCCGGGGGTGTTCATGGGCTGCGACACAGACCTGTCACGACCCAGCCCTAAGGTCGGGGTGCATGACACCAGACCCAGGAGCCCCCATGAATCCGAAACGCCCACCGGTTCGGCACCGTGGCCGTGCCGCACACCTGCGGCTGCTGCAGGCGGCCGGTCTGGTGGAGTTCCTTGCGCTGCAGCGGCGGCGGTTGGCGGGGCGCCCGCAGCGCGACGCGGACGCCATGCGGAACTAGGCTTTGTCAGCGGGTGCGGTCTTGTCGTCCTGCTTCATCTCGCCGACCTGCACCGACAAATCGAGCAGACGGACCTTGGAGCTGTAGTAGCGGTCCAGGCGCCATTCCTTGATCAGGTCCAGCGCCAGTTCGAAGTCGTCGTAGTCCAGCTGGTACAGGCTGGTCAGGGCGAAGGGCGCGTCGGACTCCAGGGCCACCACCAGGCTCGACAGGGTCTTGGCGGTGGCGGTGTCGGGCTTCTTCTCGATCAGCTTTCGGGCTTGCTTCAGGGCTCGCATGGTGGGGTGCTTTCTCTCAACGTGGATGTGGGTGTGATGGTGTGCAAACGAATGGCGTACACAGTGTGGCTTGAGCATATCGGAGAGCACCCGGTTTTCCGTGACAGAAAAGTTTCAGAGACATGACGAAGCGCTTCAAACGCCGGGTCTGGAGCCCGTGCCCCTCCGGGCAGCGCATGGGTTCCAGCGGGCCGAAAAAAAGAGCGGCCGAAGCCGCTCTGAAGTTTCATGCAACCGAAACTTGTCGAATCAGGTACCGATCACGCCGCCGTCGTTCTTGGTGATGACGATGGTGGCCGAGCGTGGGCGCTTGCCGGCGCCATAACCGGCGTTGGCGGGCCACTGGCTCTCGAACTTGGTCGGGTCTCCCACGTCGGACATCTTGGTGTTTTCGCCCGGGTGCTGGATGTTGACGAAGATCGCACGACCATCGGCGGTTTCGCACCAGCCGGTGATTTCTGCACCTCTGGGACCGACCAGGAAGCGCTTGAGGGTGGCGGCGGTCTGTGCCTTGCCCACATGCGTGGTGACGGTCTTGTTGTCGTAGCTCAAGGTCTTGCGGCCACCGTCGCCCAGGCGCCCAGGCAGGGCGGCCAGCAGCATGCAGTTGGTCTTGTCGGTGTAAGCGCCGTCGTCGGTCTGAATCCAGCAAATGCCGGTGGCTTCGCTGAACACCAGCCCGTCGGGCGAAGACATGTCGTTGTCGTCGGTCAGACCGGACAGGTTGACCGTGCCGCGGTCTGCGCCCGCTTCCGATGCGAACAGATAGATGTCCCACTTGAACGCGTCGTCGGACGGTTTTCCCTCGGCCAGGCGAACGATGTGACCGTTCACATTGCCCTTCTGTTCGCGGCTGCCCTTCATGTCGGTGTAGACGCGCGGGTTGGCGGCGTCTGCCGTGGCGGCGGTGCGGTTGCTGTTGTTGGTGAGGGTGATGTACACCTCGCCGTTCTTGGGGTTGACACCGGCCCATTCAGGACGGTCCATCTTGGTGGCGGCCACCGCGTCTGCGGCCAGGCGGGTGAAGATGGCCACGTCGGCATCGCTCTTGAATTCGAAGTACGAGCTGTTGGCGATCACCGGGTTGTTCATCGACAGTTCGACCCACTCACCCGATCCGTCGTCCTTGAAGCGGGCGACAAACAGCGTGCCCTTGTCCAGGTACTTGTCGCCAGCGCCCAGGCGGTTGGCGCCTTCGGCGTCCCTCGGGTCCCAGTTGGCGGCCGAGACGAACTTGTAGATGTACTCGCCGCGCGCGTCGTCGCCCATGTAGGCCACCACCGGTTGACCGGCGGTCACGCGGGCAAAGGTGATGTTTTCGTGGCCCATCCGGCCCAAGGCCGTGCGCTTGCGCAGCAGGGCTTTGCTGTCGTAAGGATCGATCTCCACCACATAGCCGAAGGTGTTCATCTCGTTGCGGAAATCTTCCTTGGGCGATGCACCGCGGACGCTGTTGTTCCAGCGTGCGTACTGTTCCTGCGGACCAGCGCTTTCCCAGCCGTGGCGGCTGGCGGCACCGGCACGACGCCCGTAGCGGTTGAGGGCCTGGACCTGCTTGTCCTTCTTGCGCGCGTCGTCGTCCTTGGCGTCACGGAAGAAATAGCCAAACCAGTTCTCTTCGCCGCTGACGTAAGTGCCCCAGGGCGTTTTGCCCGAGCCGCAGTTGTTGAGCGTGCCGCGTGCCTTGGTGGCGCCGGGGTCGTACTGGGTCACCAGGTGCTCGCTGCCACGCGCCGGGCCGTTGATCGTGCACTCGGTCATGGTGGTGAAGCGGCGGTTGAACGGGGAGTTGCCCTTGGCGGTCCAGCGCTTGCCGTCGGACTGCACTTCCACCACCGACAGGCCGTGGATCATCAGTTCTTTGTCCACTTCAGAAGCCGGACGGGGCAAGGTCGATGCGCCACCGTTGGCGTGAATGAAGAAGGACGAGAGCTTCTCGTCGGTGGTGGCCTCGTGGTTCATGGCCAGCAGACCGCGTAAGTTGGCCTGTTGGCTGGGCTTGCCCTGGGCGTCCAGGCCGAACCATTCGATACCGTCGTGGTGATCGCCTGCGCGGTTCCCGAAATCGGTGTCGTTGCCGTCGTTACGGAAGGCCGGGGTGGTGGCGTTGAGCGGATCGTTTGGCCACCGGCTTGAAGCCCAGGGCGTTCAACGGCGCGGACATGCTCGAGCCCGAAGTGGCGCAGCCGGTCAGGCTGGCCGCGCCGAGCGCTGCGCCGCCAAGACCGACGCCTTTGAACAGGCTGCGACGGTTCAGGCGTTTCTCCAGCACCTGGGCGATGCTGGGGTTGTCGGTGCGGTTGGAATCTTCGTTGTTGAAGTCGATGCGATCGGTCTGCTGGTCCACGGTGGGTTCCTCTGTGATGACGTGAAAGACGCCGCCAGTGTCTCGACCCATCATGACAATCATGTGACGGGTTTTGAAATCTCTGGTGGCGCCAGTGGTGTTGGGCAGCGGTGGGGCGCTTGGCCCCGCCGCGCGGTGAACCTGGGTGGGTGCCGGGCTCAGGTGCCGATCAGTCCGCCGTCGGTGCGGCGCACCACCACCGTGGCCGAGCGCGGGCGCGCGCCGGCGGTGGGCCACTGCGAGAACGAGGTCGGGTTGTTCGACAGCCAGGTGTCGTCGACATAGCCGGCTGGGCGGTTCGGGTGGTTGCCCACTTCGCCCGGGTGCTGCACGTTCACAAACATGGTCCGGCGGTCGGGTGTCCAGGTGATGCCGGTGATCTCGCAGCCCGACGGGCCCACCAGGAAGCGGCGGATTTCCCGGGTGACCGGGTCGCCCACCAGCATCTGGTTGTTGCCCATGGACTGGAAGTCGCCGCTGTTGGCAAAGCTGCC
>JALOSH010000165.1 GCA_025458545.1 Hydrogenophaga sp. | reverse complement strand
GTCGCTCGCCGATGCCGAAGCGCTGGGCCAGCGTGTTGCCGATGCGCTGCGCCGTGCCGGCGCCCAGCCCCCGGCCGCGGGAGCTTGAGACCTTGTCCGGGCCGGCGGATCCGCTGCTGCGCCTGATCGTCACCCGCCCGGCTGCCGAGGCCGTTGGCTGGGTGGACGCCCTGAAGGCGCTGGGCTGGCCAACCCAGGCCTTGCCGCTGATCCACATCGCTGAGCCGCGGGACAGCGGTTCCGCCATGGGCCTGCACCATGCGCGGGCACACTGGGCCGAGATGGACGCGCTGATGTTCGTCAGTGGTGCGGCGGTGAGCCATTTTTTTGCGGACGGCGTAGCGCCGGTTCCGCCGCAGGGTTCGAGCACCCGCTTCTGGGCGCCCGGGCCAGGCACGGCGCGGCTGTTGGCGCAGGCGCTGAGCCGACTGGGGGTCGCGGCCGACCGCGTTGATTCGCCACCGGCCGACGCCGAGCAGTTCGATTCCGAATCGCTCTGGCCTGTGGTGGCGCCGCAGGTGCAGAGCGGGCGCCGCATCGGGGTGGTGCGTGGTGCGTCGGTGTCGGCGGCGACGGCGACTGCGTCACGGGCCGCCACCGGCACCGGCCGCGACTGGCTGATCCGCCAGTGCGAGGCGGCGGGCGCCGAAGTGCTCGCTTGTGTGGCCTACGAGCGCCATCCGCCCTTGTGGACCGAGGCCTCGCGGGCGCTCGCGCGCCAGGGACAGGCCAGCGGCAGCGTCTGGCTGTTCAGCAGTTCCGAGGCGCTGGACCATCTGCAGGCCGGTGAACCCCAGAGCGACTGGTCGCAGGCGGCGGCCCTGGCCACCCATCCGCGCATCGCGTCGCGGGCACAGGCCGCCGGATTTGGGCGGGTGGTGCAAAGCCGTCCCGCCCTGGCCGACGTGGTGCGCGCCCTAGAATCGGGATGGATCCGACCATGACCGACACCACCCTGGACAAACCAGCAGACGCACCCGTCGACCCGCCCGTTGCACCGGCGGCGGTGGCCGCTGCGCCGGCTCGCCGCGCCAGCGGGTGGTCGGCGTGGATGGCCCTGGGGTTGGCCGTGTTGGCGCTCCTGATGGGGGGGCTGTTGTGGCAAAAACTCAGCGCCACCCAGCAGGAAATGGCGCGCCGCAGCCAGGAGAGCGTGGCACAGGCGGCGGAGGCGCGCGCCCTGGCCGCGCAGGCCGAGGCGCTGGCGCAGGAACTCCAGGCCCGGCTGGCGGTGGCCGAGGTCAGGCTGTCCGAGGTCACGCTGCAGCGCAGCCAGCTGGAAGAACTCATGCTCACGCTGTCGCGTTCGCGTGACGACAACCTGGTGCAGGACATCGAGTCGGCCTTGCGGCTGGCGCAGCAGCAGGCCGAGCTCACCGGCAGCGCTCAGCCGCTGCTGTCGGCATTGCAGGCGGCCGACCAGCGCATCGGGAGTGCCGCTCAGCCTCGGCTGAACCCGGTGCAGCGCGCCATTGCACGCGACATCCAGCGCATCCAGAGCGCCACGCTCACCGATGTGCCTTCGCTGGTGCTGCGGCTCGACGAACTGGCGCGCGAGGTGGACAACTGGCCGGTGGTGAACGAGGTCGGTCCGCGCGCCGCGCAGTCCGGCCCATCGCCGGCCCAGCGCAAGGCAACCACGTCGGTCGCCACCGAGGCGCAAGCGCCAGCCCCGGCGGTCGAACCCGCCACCGCCGAGCCATCTGGCTGGTTGGTCCAGGGGCGCGCACTCTGGAGTCGCCTCTGGTCGGACGTGGGTCGCAGCGGGCGCGAACTGGTGCGCGTGAGCCGCATCGACCGCCCGGAAGCCGTGTTGCTGGCGCCCGAGCAGGCTTTCTTCCTGCGCGAGAACCTCAAGCTCAAGCTGCTCAACGCGCGCCTGGGACTGCTCGCCAGGCAGACCAGCTCGGCCCGAGCCGATGTGATCGCGGTGGAGACTTCGCTCGCCCGCTACTTCGACACCGGTTCCGCCCAGGTCACCGCCGCGCAGGCGGTGCTGCTTCAGCTGCGCGGTGAGTTGCTGGAGGCCAACCTGCCAAGGCCGGAGGAAAGCTTGGCGGCACTGGCGGTCGCCGCCGGAGGCCGTTGATGTCGGCACGCAGGCAAGGCGGCGCAATGCGCAGCGTGTTCTGGCTGCTGGGCCTGGCGGCCGTTGCGGTGGCCCTGGCCTTGCTGATGGGGCACAACGCCGCCACCGTCACGCTGTTCTGGCCGCCCTACCGATACGACATGTCGTTCAACTTCGTGTTGTTCGGCCTGGCCGCTGGTTTTGTGCTGCTGTACCTGGCCCTGCGCGCCATTGCCCTGCTGCGCGACCTGCCGGTGCAGGCCCAGCGCTGGCGCAGCCAGCAACTGGAACGCGCTGCCGTGGGCTCGGTGCTCGACGCGCTGTCGTACCAGCTGGCGGGTCGGTTTGTGCGCGCGCAGTCCGCCGGGCTGGCGGCGCTGGAGCAACTCAGGGCCATGCCCTCGGCGCACTGGGCGCGGCGCCAGCAGTTGCAGTTGTTGGCCCATTTGCTGGTGGCCGAGAGTGCGCAATCGTTGCAAAACCACCGGCGCCGAGACGAACACCTGCAGTCGGCCTTGCATCCCCAACTGGCCAAGAGCGCCCCCGACGCCCACGAGGGCGCCCTGCTGCGCGCCGTGCACTGGGCGGTGGAAGACCGCGACGCTGAACTGGCGCGCAACCGCCTCGCCGAGTTGCCGCAAGGTGCGGCGCGCCGCATCCAGGCGCTGCGGCTCAAACTCAAGACCGCCCGCCTGGGCGGTGCCACCGCCGAAGCGCTGGAAACGGCGCGTCTGCTGGCCAAACACCGGGCCTTTTCAGCCCTGGCCTCGCGCAGCATCCTGAGGGGGCTGGCGCTCGACACGCTGCGCGAGGCGCACGACCTGTCGCAGCTGCAGACCGTGTGGGCGCGGCTGGACGCTGCCGAGCGCGCCATGCCCGAGCTGGCGCTGGCGGCGGCGCAACGCGCCAACCAGTTGGTCACGCCTGAACCAGGCGATGCCGAGGCCGATCAGGCGGCGGCGCTGGTGCGTGGCTGGCTGGAACCCATCTGGCCCGGCCTGCAACAGCTCGATGCCAGCCACCAGCGGCAACTGGTGCAGGTGCTGGAGCCCGGTCTGTCCAGACTGGATGCGGCCTGGCTCGCGCGGCTGGAGCATGCGCAGCGCCTCATGCCCGGCAACGCTTTCCTGCAATACCTCGCCGGTCAGGCCTTCATGCAGCGCCAGTTGTGGGGCAAGGCGGCCCAGCTGCTGGGCCAGGCCAGCCACAGCCTGGGCGACCCGGTGCTGCTGCGGCGCACCCACTGCTCGCTGGCCCGCCTGGCCGAAGAGCGCGGTGACACCCGGGCCGCGCAGGACGCCTGGAAGCGGGCCGCCCTGCTGGACTGAGCGCTCTTGCTCCTGCAGCGGTCGCTGGCTCCAGCGTCTTCAACACACAAAAAAACGCCGGTCGAGACCGGCGTTTTTTTTGAGAGAGCCACCTTCCCGAGGTAGCCTGGGTTCAGCCCTGCTGTGTTTCGAACGGCAGCGGCGTGTTGCGGAGGTCCTTGCGCGTTTCCACCAGCACCAGCGGACCTTCGTCCGGCAGTTCCACCGGCTTGATCTCGCGCGGCACATGGATCGGCTTGGGTTCGGCCGCGATGGCGGCTTGCACCTGCGCCACCTTCTCGGCGTTGGAGTTCACCCACTCCAGACCGCTCCCTTGCGCCACCTGGTTCAGCTCCTCGATCGAGACCGTGTAGCTCTGGACCTTGGGCAGACCACGCGGGGCCGCCACCGCAGCGGGGGCACCGCTGCGGGCCACGGGTGCCGCGGGTGCCGCGGCTGCCGGACGGGGCGCGGGCGGAGTGGCTTGCACCGGCACGGCTTCCATCAGCGGAGCAGGCGCTGCCGCAGCCTGGGCTGGGCTGGCTTCCACCGGGAGGCTGAAGTAGCTGCTGCGCACCGGGGCTTCATACGCCGGCTCGTCGCTGGCACTGGCCGTGTTGGCCTGCCCGTCGGTGTGGTCACCGTCTGGCGCGACGTCCGTGGCCGATGCGTCGCGCGGGGCGCGTTCACGGCGGTCGCGGCCGTAGCGGTCGCGGCTGCGGCTGCGGCGTTCGCGCGGCGCGCGCTGGCCGCCGGTGTCGGCATCGCCTTCGGCCGCTGGGGCTTCGTTTGTGTTGCCAGTTGCATCCAGCGCGGCGGGCACGGCAGCGCCTTCGGTCGGGGCCAGAGAAGCGGCTTCGCTGCCCTCGGCCACGCGGCGGCGGTTGTCGTTGCGCGGGCGGCGTTCTCGGCGCTGACCTTCTGCGGCTTCGGGTGCGTCGACCAACTCGCCAGGAACCGCGTTCAACAGCACTTCGCTGGCGGCTGCTCCCTCGGTTGAAAACGCGTCGCGGCGGTTGTCGCGGCGGCCACCCTGGCGATTGTCACCGCGCTGTTCACTGCGGCCTTCGCCACGCGATTCGCTCCGGCGGCCGCCTTCTCGGCCTTCGTTGCTGCGACCCTCACCGTTGCGCCCCTCGCCCTGGCGGCTGTCTGGGCCGCGGCCTTCAGCACCACGACCGTTGCTGCGGCCGCCTTCGCGCGGCTCGCGGCCTTCGCGCGGCGCACGGGCTTCACCGCTGGCGTTGCGCCCCCCGCGGCCGCGGCCATCGCGACCGCCGTCACGGCCACCCTCGCGACCCCCTTCACGGCGGCCTTCGCTGCGGGGCTCGCGCTCCCCGGTCTTGGCGGTGGCCGGCGCTACCGGCTTGTCGGCCACAGCGGGCACCGGTGGCGCAGCACCGAACAAGCCTTTGAGCCAACCGAAGAAGCCTTTTTCAGCCGGTGCGGCAGCGGGTGTCTTGGCCACGGGAGCTACTGGGGCGACCACCGCAACCGGCGCCGCCACTGGCGCTTCTGGCTTCGGTGCCGCCACTGGCGCCGGACCGTCGGGCAGCACGCCCTTGATCACCGGTTCCTGCTTGTTGGTGCGTTCCTGGCTGCGGCGGGTGAAGCCGGTGGCTTCGTCGGGTTCGTCGGCCAGTTTGTAGCTGGCGTCCAGGTTGTCCAGGCGCGGGTCGTCGTGTTTCAGACGCTCCAGTTTGTAGTTGGGCGTGTCCAGCGACTTGTTGGGCACCAGCAGCACGTTGATGCGCTGCTTGAGTTCGATCTTGGTGATCTCGGTGCGCTTTTCGTTCAGCAGGAAGCTGGCCACTTCGACCGGCACCTGCACCAGCACCGCGGCGGTGCTGTCCTTGAGCGACTCTTCCTGAATGATGCGCAGGATCTGCAGCGCCGAGCTTTCGGTGTCGCGGATGTGGCCGGAACCGCCGCAGCGCGGGCAGGGGATGGACGAGCCTTCGCTGAGCATGGGCTTGAGGCGCTGGCGGCTCATTTCGAGCAGGCCGAACTTGCTGATGGAGCCGAACTGCACGCGGGCGCGGTCCTGGCGCAGCGCG
>JALOSH010000010.1 GCA_025458545.1 Hydrogenophaga sp. | reverse complement strand
CCCCTACAAGAAGATCTACTACAACTGGAAGAGCGGCAAGGCCGAGAAGTGCATCTTCTGCTACCCGCGCATCGAGGCCGGGCAGCCCACGGTGTGCAGCGAAACCTGCGTGGGCCGCATCCGCTACCTGGGCGTGCTGCTGTACGACGCCGACCGCATTCAAGAGGCGGCCAGCGTCGAGCATGACAAGGACTTGTACCAGGCCCAACTCGACATCTTCCTGGACCCGAACGACCCGAAGGTCATCGCGCAGGCCAAGCTCGACGGCATCCCCGACAACTGGATGGACGCGGCGCGCAACAGCCCTGTCTACAAGATGGCGGTGGAGTGGAAGGTGGCGCTGCCGCTGCACCCCGAGTACCGCACGTTGCCGATGGTCTGGTATGTGCCGCCGCTCAGCCCCATCACCGCAGCAGCGAATGCCGGCCATGTGGGCACCAACGGTGAGATCCCGGACGTCAACCAGCTGCGCATCCCGGTCAAGTACCTGGCCAATCTGCTGACGGCCGGCGACACGGTGCCGGTGGTCGGCGCGCTCGAGCGCATGCTGGCGATGCGCGCTTACCAGCGCGCCAAGCACGTGGATGGTGTGGCCAACCACGCCGCCATTGATCAGGTGAAGCTGAGCGTCAACCAGGTCGAGGAGATGTACCAGGTCATGGCCATCGCCAACTACGAAGACCGCTTCGTCATCCCGACCACGCACCGCGAATACGCCGAAAACGCCTTCAACGTACGCGGCGGTTGCGGCTTCAGTTTCGGCAATGGCTGCAGCGAAGGCACGACCGAGACGAGCCTCTTCGGCAGCGAGAAGAAGCGCACCATTCCCATCAAGGCAGGGGTCTGACATGAGCTTCTTCGACACGACCCCGGTTCCTGCGACCAAGACGCTGCGTGTGCTGGCCCATCTGCTGAGCTACCCCGATGCCGAGCTGCGTGCGCACCTGCCCGAACTGCAGGCGGCTCTGCACGAAGAGCGTGCGCTCAGCGCCGCGCGGCGGGCTGAACTGGATGCCTTGATCACGCGGCTGTCCCGCCGCCGACCGCTGGACGTGGAGGCCGACCACGTCGAACTGTTCGACCGCGGCCGCGGCACCGCGCTGCACCTGTTCGAGCATGTCCACGGCGACAGTCGCGACCGTGGCCCGGCTATGGTGGACCTGTGCCAGACCTACGAGGCGGCAGGCCTGTTCCTCGCGCCGGGCGAACTGCCGGACCACTTGACGGTGGTGCTGCAGTACGCGTCCACCCAGCCGCCGGCGCAGGCCAAGGCTTTTCTGGGCGAGATCGCGCACATCCTGCAGGTGATCTTCAGTGCCCTGTTGCGCCGCGAGGCAGCGCATGCCTGTGTGCTGGCCGCGTTGCTGGACCTCGCGGGCGAGAAGGCGCAGGCCGTCTCGGTGCCGCCCGAGCCTGAGCTCGACGAGAGCTGGGCGGAGCCCATGGCCTTCGACGGCTGCTCCACCCAGGGCCAGGCCCGGCCCGGGCAGCCGCAACCGATCCAGATCGTTCGTACACCCGTACGTCACACGGCAAGCGCCACCCAACCCACGCCGGGAGCGTCCGCATGAACACCCTCCACAACTTCGCCTTCAACGTCTACCCGTACCTCTGCCTGGCCGTGTTCTTCATGGGCAGCCTGGCCCGCTTCGATCGCGACCAGTACACCTGGAAAAGCGACAGCTCGCAGCTGCTGCGCAAGGCACAGCTGCGCTGGGGCAGCAACCTGTTCCACGGCGGCATCCTGTTCCTGTTCTTCGGCCACCTGTTCGGGCAACTGACCCCGCACGGTGTGTACGAGATCTTCGTTACCGCGTCGCAGAAGCAGCTGATCGCGGTGGTGGCCGGCGGCATTGCCGGGGGTCTGTGCTTCATCGGCCTGACGATGCTGTTGCACCGGCGCCTGTTCGACCCGCGCATCCGCCTGACCAGTCACCGCACCGACATCGCCATCCTCGTCATCCTGTGGGTGCAGCTGGTCATCGGGCTGAGCACCCTCCCGACGTCCTTGAGCCACGTGAAGGACCCGCAGACGATGCTGAAGTTGGCCGAGTACCTGCAGGGCATCGTGCTGATGCAGCCGAATGCTGCGCTGGTGGCCGGCGTCGAATGGCACTTCCAGGCGCACATGCTGCTGGGCATGACGATCTTCCTGCTGTTTCCCTTCAGCCGCCTGGTGCATGTGTGGAGCGGCTTCGGTACGCTGGCCTATCTGGTGCGCCCGTACCAGATGGTGCGTGCCCGCAGGCTGAACGTGCCTGCGGGGCAAAGCCAGCCGCGGCGTGTCGGTTGAGCGCGCCCCAATCTCACGAGAAAGTTCAGACCATGAATACCATCACTTCCGTGCTTCCCGAGGTCAACGGCGTCGTTCTGGCCCACCCCGACGAAATGCTGACGACAGAGTCCATCCGGCAGCGGGCCTGTGCCGAGCTGCTGCGCCAGGCCGCCATTCAGGCGGGCCTGTTGGCGGCGGATGACCCGCTGCCCCTGGCCGGCGCCATGACCGAAGCCGCCAGCGCCGCCATCGAAGCTTTGCTGGACCGCGAACTGCCTGTGCCCGAACCGTCGGACGAGGCCTTGCGCCGACACCATGCCGCCCAGCGTGGCCGCTACGCCGTCGGTGAGCGCGTCCAGCTGCGTCACGTGCTGTTTGCCGTCACGCCCGGTGTGGATGTGAATGCGCTGCGGCAGCGGGCCGAGGCCTGCCTGCTGGATGTGCGCTGCGCTTCACCCGATGGAGAAGACCGCTTTGCGGCCGCTGCGGCCTCTACCTCGAACTGTCCCAGCGGCGCCGACGGGGGTGCGCTAGGCTGGCTGACCACGGAGGACTGCGCACCCGAGTTCGCCCGCGAGATCTTTGGCAAACCCGAGGTCGGCGTGTTGCCGCGCCTGGTGCACAGCCGCTTTGGCCTGCACGTGGTTCAAGTGCTGGCGCGCGAACCGGGCCAGGACCCGACGTTCGAAGCCGTGAAGTCGGCCGTGGCCCAGGGTCTTCGCCAGCAGGCCTTCGCCACCGCGCTGCGGCAATACCTGCAACTGCTGGCAGGCGCGGCCACGTTGACGGGCGTTGACCTTGAGGCGGCCGAGTCGCCCTTGGTGCAGTAACGCAGAACAGATCCGCGCCGCCATGCCCGACGAACTCCTGCAGCGCCTGCAACGCTTTCAGACCGACGCCTTCCCGCTGCACCGCTCGCATTTCAGGCACCTGGTCGACGATGGCCAGCACCCGATGACGCTGTTCATCGGCTGCAGCGACTCGCGCTTGGTGCCCTATTTGCTGACCGGTGCCGGCCCAGGGGAGCTGTTCCTGGTTCGAAACGTGGGTGCCTTCGTGCCGCCGCACGACCAGAGCCACGGTTTCCACGGCACCGCTGCGGCCATCGAGTTCGCCGTGCTCAACCTGTCGGTGCAGCGCATCGTGGTGTGCGGGCACAGCCACTGCGGCGCCATCCGCGCCTTGTATGGCGATGTCTCACCAGCGGCCAAGCACCTGTCGCAATGGCTAGAGCTGGGGCGCGAAGCCGCCTTGCCTGTGGCCGAACCCGGTCCCGATGCGCTGCGACGCACCGAGCAACGCGCGGTGGTTCTGCAGTTGGAGCGGCTGATGGACTATCCGATGGTGCGCGAGCGCGTGGAGGCCAGTACGCTGGCCCTGCACGGCTGGCACTACGTGATCGAGGACGGCGAGGTGCACGTCTTCGACGTGCAGCGGGGCGGCTTTGTGCCGGCAGCGCAGGCCGACAACGCAGGTACCGGACCGTATCGGGCGCATTTGCCCGAAGCGCAGCAGGACGATGAGTCGACGCGGTTGTGACCCTGTCTGCTGCTGCTCACTCGAGCTGGACAGCCTCGCCCTGACGGTCGAAGGGAATCAGGCCGCTGAGGTTGCCGGACTTCACCGCCTCCACCATGCGATCGAGCGCGGCTTGCACCTGGGCCGCGGCGGGCGCCCGCTTTCCCTGGCCCGACAGGGCCGCGGCGAAGACCAAGGCCCACTCGGGGCCCACGGCCGCGGCTTCGGCCTGCAGGGCGACGAAATCCGGCAGATCGGCTGGGTCTTTGTCGACGCACATCAGCGGCGCCAGCTCGCCCGATTCGCCCGCCTCGAAGCGGGCCCGCTGTTCGGCCGTGGCCCCCGCAGGCAGGCTGGCCCCGGCAAACACCAGCAGAAGGCGCTGCGCGTCGGGCTGTTGCCGCGCGGCGGCGAGCAGGTCGTTGAAGTGAGTGATTTCCATGGGCATGAGCTTAGTCGGTTGCAGAGGCTTGCCGATCGTCATGCCTGAGTTTGCGACCTGGTATCTGCAGATCAAGGCAGCCCATGTTGGCCTCGTGCTGACCAGTGGGGCGCTGTTCGTCGTGCGGGGGGCACTCGTGCTGGCGGGCGAAGGCCGGGCGATGGCCAAGCCTTGGCGCATGATCAGCTATGGCATCGACACGGCGCTGCTGGCGGCAGGGGTGATGCTGTGGGCCGGGCTGTCGCTGAACCCGGCGACCAGCCCCTGGCTTGCGGCCAAGTTGATGCTGCTGGTGCTCTACATCGTGCTGGGCTCGCTGGCTCTGAAGCGGGCGCGTTCGCCCAAGGTCCGCGCTGTCAGCTATGTCGCGGCACTGGTGGTGTACCTGTTCATGGTCTCGGTGGCGCTGGCTCACCGGCCGCTCGGGTTCTTGCAGGCGTGGATGCAACATGGCAGTTGAGTTCACTGCAAGGCGGATGGCCAATGAGGCCCACACAGGTCTCCAGTACAGTTCGCGGATGCCTCGTACCTGGAGTCTGTCGGCCAAGCTGGGCGCCATCGGTAGCGCCTTGCTGCTGATGGCCTTGGCATCGATCGGCCTGACACTTTGGGTGACCTGGCAACTCGAAGGCGGCGCGGCGGCGGTCAACGAGGCCGGCCGCATGCGCATGCAGACTTGGCGCATGGCGCAGACGCTGGCGCGTGAAGACGTGGCGCAGATGGCAGAGCGCGTGGCGCAATTTGACGAAAGCTTGGACTTGTTGCGCCGGGGAGACCCTGCGCGCCCACTGCTGGTCCCCCACGATGCAGACTCGCAGCAGGCTTTTGAGGCGGTGCGGCGCGACTGGGCAAGCCTCAAGGCCCGGTGGCTTGCCTTGCCCTCGCCGGATGCCCAACGCGCTGCCCACGAGGCCGATGCCTTCGTGGCCCGCATAGATGCCTTTGTCTCTGCGATCGAGCACCACCTGTCTCGTCTGACGGCAGTATTGAACGCCGTTCAGTTCGTGATGGTGGCGCTGACGATCGGAAGTGCGATCGCGTTGCTCTACTCCGCCTACCTGTTCATCTTCAACCCTCTTTCCCGTCTTCAGGCGGGGTTGGCCCGCTTGGAAGGTGGCGATCTCGGTGCGCGCGTTGAACCGGGTGCTGATGACGAGTTCGGCGCGCTCGCTGCAGGTTTCAACCGCATGGCTGAAACGTTGCAAGGCCTTTACCAGAATCTGGAATCCAAGGTCCAGGAAAAGACAGAGCACCTGGAAGCCCAGCGGTCGCGCTTGGCCGCCCTGTACGAGTCGGCCGCCTTCGTGGCGCGGGCCGAGACGCTGGAGGTACTGGCCCAAGGCATTGCCCGGCAGGTCCGTCAGGTGGCCCGCGCCGACGCCTCGGCCGTGCGCTGGTCGGATGAGGCTAACCGGAAGTACCTGCTGTTGGCGTCTGACTGCTTGCCGCAAGCGGTAATCGACGAAGAGCTTTGCATTCCCACGGGTGACTGCCTGTGCGGTCAGCCTCAGGGCAGTGCGTCGACGCTCGTCATTCCTATCCTGCTTGAGGGCCCTGCAGGGCGGCTGAGGCACTGTGCCAACGAAGGCTTCCAGACCGTGATCAGCGTACCCGTTCAGCTGCACGAGCGCATGGTAGGAGAGCTCAATCTGTTCTATCGCGAGCCCCGGACCCTATCGGGAGAGGATCGCGCACTGCTTGAAACCATCGCAAGCCATCTCGCGGGTGCGATTGAGGGCCTGCGTGCCGCAGCCTTGCAGCGCGAGACCGCCGTGGCCGAAGAGCGCAGCTTCATCGCGCGTGAGTTGCACGATTCGATCGCGCAAAGCCTGGCGTTTCTGAAGATCCAGCTGGGCTTGCTGCGCAACGACATCAAGAGCGCGGACGCATCGCGCATCGACAAGACCCTGGGCGAACTGGATGCCGGAGTTCACGAGAGCCTGGGTGACGTCCGTGAGCTCCTGGTGCACTTCCGAACCCGCACCAACAAAGAAGACATTGCACCGGCCTTGAAGACTACGCTGCAGAAGTTCGAGCACCAGACCGGCCTAGCGACGCACCTGGACATCGAGGATGATGGCATGCCACTGCCGGCCGACGTGCAAGTGCAGGTGCTGCATGTGGTGCAGGAAGCCTTGTCCAATGTGCGCAAGCACGCGCGGGCTCGCGAGGTATGGGTAGAGGTCCAGCAGACGCCGCAGTGGCGAGTGGAGGTGCGCGATGACGGTTGCGGTTTCGACACCACGGGCGCCGGACCCGATGAGACCCATGTCGGCCTGCGAATCATGCGCGAGCGGGCGCAGAACATCGGCGCCACGGTGGAAGTAGCTTCGGTGCCGGGCTCGGGCACCTGCGTGGTGTTGAAGTTGCCGGAACGCGTGGGTCTGGCGGCATGACGACCCCGTCCACCATCCGCGTTTTGGTGGTCGATGATCACACGTTGTTCCGCCGCGGCCTGATTTCACTGCTGGGGGGTGATGCCCGCTTCCGCGTGGTGGCCGAAGCCGGCGATGCGAACGAGGCGCACCAGCGGGCTGCGGAAACGCAACCCGATGTGATACTGCTGGACAATCACATGCCAGGCGTCAGCGGCGTCGACGCACTTTCTGGGTTCAAGGCCGTGGCGCCCCAGGCTCGGGTTTTGATGCTGACCGTCAGCGAGGACGAGCGCGACCTGGCGGCTGCGTTGCGCGGTGGTGCCCGCGGCTATCTGCTCAAGACGATGGACAGCGAGATGCTGGCCGCTGCCATCCAGCGCACGATGGCGGGTGAATCGGTGGTCAGCCCCGAGATGACGAGCAAGTTGGTGAGCGCTTTCCAGGCTGGGCAAACCGCTTCCTCCCCCCCGTCGGCTGCCGTTGACACAGATCCCATTCACAGTCTGTCGCCGCGCGAGCGCGAGATCCTGGGCCTGATCGCCAAAGGCGCCAGCAACAAGGAAGTGGCACGCGACCTGAACATCGCCGAGGCTACGGTAAAGATTCACGTACAGCACATCCTGCGCAAACTGAATCTCAGCTCGCGGGTCCAGGCGGCTGTGTACATCGCAGGAAGGTTGGGATGAGCACTGAAGAGAAACTGCTGGGGCTGCTCGCGCGGCGCTACTCGGTGGGTCCGAAGTACCTGGCACCGCCGGGACCGAACGCCGAGCAGTGGTCCCAAGCCGCGGCGCTGGCCTTGCGGGCGCCCGACCACGGTGGTTTGCGGCCGTTCCGTTTTGTGATCGTCGGTGACGCGCAGCGCGAGCACTTGGCCGAGTTGTTCGCAACAGGTGCACGACATCGGGGGCAGACCTCCGACGAGATCGAACGCGCCCGGTCGCGTGCCTATAACGGGCCGGGACTGGCTGCGGTGGTCGCCCGTGTGCGCGACGACGTGCCCGATGTGCCGCCCCACGAGCAATGGCTGTGCGTCGGTGCAGCGCTGATGAACTTCATGAATGCCCTGCATCTGATGGGTTTCGGCGCCAAGGCGCTCAGCGGTGCGTCGGTGTCCGACCCCGCCGTGCACAGCGCGTTCTGCGGACCGGGCGAGCAACTCGCCAACTGGGTCATCGCCGGCCGGCCCACACAAGCTGCACATCCCAAGGCGGGTGCCGCAGCATCACCTGCCATCAGCGGCTGGCAGATCGCTCAGGCCTGAGGAGCGGTCGCTCCGGTCACGCCGCGCCGTGAACGCATGGCCAGGCCGATGCGATCCAGTTCGGCATCGATCAGCAATCGGGCGGCCATCGGCAGCAACTCGGCTTCCTCGCGTGCGATGTGTTGCTCATACAACTGCACGAAGCCCGGGACGTCTGCATCGGCGAGAGTTGACGCGGCGCCTTCGGTGACTTGCAGGAGTCGCTGACGCAACGCGAGCCAGCGTTGTTCCAGCAGGCGGTGGTCGCTGCAGAGCGAGGCGGTCAGTTCGTGCAGACAGACCGCATCCGAGCCGGCCATCGAGTTTAGAAGAGCAGGGAACAGTTCCTGCTCCTCGTCTTCGTGATGGTGGCGCGCGGCCGTGTCGAAGTAGCGCATGACGGCGCCCGCTGCTTCCTGCGCAGGACGGTCTGCGCCATATGTCTGCACATGGGCGACCAGGCGCAGCAGGGTTTCGCACTGGTGCTGTACGCGCCCGTGGCAGGCGGCCAGCATTTCCAGCGGCACTTCGAAGCCGACGGCAGGGGCGTTGTGCCCGGGCAGGGTGAGGGCCATGGGGAATGTGCTCCCGTGGGCGTTCATGTGATGCGGCCGGGGCGCACGCTGCGCCGCGGGGTCGGTGCGGCTGCTTTCGCGACCACCTCGGCGGCCACCACCGCGGGCAGCTTGCGGCCGGCCAGCGAGGGACTCACCTTCACCGCGGGCAGTGACAGCCCTTGCGTCATGTCCGCCAGCGTGGCGCCGTCCAGAGCCTTGAAGTAGCCCGTCAACGCTTCTGCGAAGAGGTGCTTCAGCCGGCAACTGGGGGTCAGCGTGCAGGCGTTGGTGCTGGCGTCGAAACACTCCACCAGCCGGAAATCGGTTTCGGTGGCGCGCACCACGTCGCCGATGCGGATGGTCTCGGGTTCGGCCAGCAGCCGCAGACCGCCGCCGCGGCCCCGGGTGGTTTCCAGCAGGCCCTGGCGCGCCAGGTCGTTGACCACCTTCATCAGGTGGTTCTTCGACAACCCGTGCTGCTCGGCCAGCTCGCCGATCGTGACCAGGCGGTCGCGGTGCGCTGCGCAGTACATCAGCACGCGCAGCGTGTAGTCGGTGTATTCGGAAAGGCGCATGGTGACCCCTAAAGATGCATTCAGTGTATTGCTTTAAGGGTGGCGAGTCGATAACATGCATACATGTTGCATCTTTCAAGCAAACGCCCAAACGGCGTGCCTCAGGCACCGAGCGCGGACTTCCCGTTGCCGGGCTGGCCGCTGTTCCGGCTGGGATTCCGGCCGTTCTACCTGGGCGCTGCCGCGTACGCGCTGTTCGCGGTGCCGTACTGGATGGCGGGCCTGCTCGGCTGGGTGACGCTGCCTTCGACGATGCCGCCGCTGCTGTGGCACGCCCACGAAATGCTCTACGGCTTTGCAGTGGCGGTGATCGTCGGTTTCCTGCTCACGGCCGGCAAGGCCTGGACGGGCCTGGCCACACCGCGTGGCACCACGCTCGCGGCCATGGCGGGGCTGTGGCTGGCAGCCCGGCTGGCTGCCCTGGGGGCGCCGTACGCGATCTACGCCTTGTTGGACATGGCCTTGCTGCCCTGGGTGGCCTGGGTGCTGATGCGCGTGCTGCTGAAGGCCGGCAACGTACGCAATCTGCCACTGGGCGCCATCCTGCTGCTGCTGGCGACGGCGAACCTGGGCTTTCACGCCGCCGTGCTGGGCGGGCTGGACATCGATCCGCTGCGGGCACTGCACGCCGGATTGGCGCTGGTCGTGATGATTGAATGCGTCATCGCCGGGCGGGTGATTCCGGCTTTCACGATGTCGGCATTGCCGGGCCGGCCGCTGAAGGTACCCCTCTGGTTGGAGCGTGGCACGCTGGCCGTGACGGCGGTGTCGCTGGCGGCCTGGGTGTTGCTGCCGGCCAACCCGGTCACGGCGGCGGGCTTTGCAGTGGCGGCGCTGTTGCACGCCGCGCGTTTGTGGCGCTGGCAGCCCTGGCGCACGCGGGCACGCCCCATCCTGTGGGTGCTGCATGCGGCCTACGCGTGGTTGCCCGTCGGTTTCGGCTTGCTGGCTGGGGCGCAACTGGGGGGTGTGGCCGCCTCTGTCGGCATCCACGCTCTGGCCGTGGGCGCCACGGCGGGCTTGATCATCGGCATGGTCACCCGCACGGCCCGTGGACACACCGGACGGGCGCTCCAGGTCTCGCGGCTGGAAGTCGCCGCCTACCTGCTGGTGGCGGGTGCCGCTGTCGCCCGCGCGCTGCTGCCCTGGGTGGCTCCGGCGCACACTATGAACTGGCTGGTGCTGGCTGCATCCGCCTGGGCCATCGCCTTTGCGCTGTATCTCTGGGTCTTCACACCCTGGCTGCTGAGCAGCCGCCTGGATGGCAAGGACGGCTGAACGTTCCTGTTTCCTCACCGCACCCCGCGTGTCAACTCGCACGCCCTGGTGCTCACTTCACCCCCGAAAGGCTCCCATGACTTCCACCTTGGTTCAACCCACCTTCACCCTCGACCTGCGGACCATCCCGCCCCGGGAGCGTCACCCGCTGATCTTCGGTCGCTTCGATGCCCTGGCCACCGGCCAGGCGCTGCAGCTCGTGAACGATCACAACCCGCGGCCCCTGCACTTTCAGTTCGAAGACCGCGCATTCGGGCAGTTCGAGTGGGACACGCTGGAAGCCGGCCCGGCGGTCTGGCGCGTCCAGATCACCCGCATCGCGGATTCGGCGCTCCCTGCTGCTGCGGCCAACAGCAGTTCCTGCTGTTCGGGCGGCGCCTGCTGCGGTTGAAGCCTCTGCCCCCGCAGCGATGACCTTCGTCGTCACCGAGGCCTGCATCCGGTGCAAGTACACCGACTGCGTGGACGTGTGTCCGGTCGACGCCTTTCGCGAAGGGCCAAACTTCCTGGTCATCGACCCGGACGAGTGCATCGACTGCGCCTTGTGCGTGCCCGAGTGCCCGGTGAACGCCATCTATGCCGGGGAAGATGTGCCTCCCGGACAGCAGCACTTCACGCTGCTGAACGCCGAGCTGTCGCGCGAGTGGAAGCCCATCACGAAGACCAAGCTTGCGCTGCCAGATGCCGAAGCCTGGAGCAGGATCGAGTGCAAGCTGAGTGAGCTGAAGCGATGGGAGATCTAGGTAAGTCTGATCCAGCGTTGTAAAGCGCAGCATGATCATGGTGGATGACCGAAAGATCATTCCCATCATGCCGGCATCGAGCGCGAACGCGGACAGCGCGCGGCTTGTCTCGATGTACGAGAAGCGGGTGATGATCTACCCGCATGCAGGAAAGGCTGGTTTGCAACCTGGCGCTGGGCTTCGTCTGGTTCGCCCAGCTGCTGTTCCATGCTCCGCCATGGCTTCGGTGGGGCGAGCGCCAGGCCCTGATGTTTGATCTGGAGGCCCAGCGCTTCTACATCTTCGGCCTGCTGCTGTACGGGTGCGCTCCAGCACAGACAGACGACGCTCCGGAAGAGCATGCTCCGAAAGAGAGCGCGACGCCATGCGATATCTGCTCATCGCCGATCTCGGTGGCGCCACCAGCGTCCTGTCCGGCAAGTTTTTCGAGGAGACTCTCATGAAGTTCATCATCCCTCAAGCCTTGCAAAGCGAACACGAGGTCCTTCACGAACGGCTGCGTCGAGCGACTCAGGCCGGGGGCGAAGTCGGTGAGGCAGCCAAGGCGGTCGCTCGTCTGATGCGGCCGCACTTCGCCAAGGAAGACGAGTTCGCGCTGCCGCCGCTGGGCCTGCTGGGAGCCTTGGCGCGCGGCGAGGTGAGTGCCGAGATGGCTGCGGTTCTGCAAAGCACTGACCGGCTCGAGGCCGAGTTGCCGCAAATGCGGGAGGAGCATCGCAGGATCGTGGACGCACTGAGCAAGCTGAGCGAGGCGGCAGCGCGTGCGAACCTTAACGACGTCGTGGCTTTCGCCGCGGCGCTGGTCGAGCATGCACAGATCGAGGAGACCGTGATGTATCCGGCGGCCATCCTGGTCGGGCAGGTGGTGCGGCAGCGACTGGCCATTCGCGGGGGGACGCTCGCCTGAGCGTGGCGGCCATGAAAACGCCTGCTTTCTTTGATGCCGTGGCTCCGATAATTGTCTCGGACCCTCTGGCCGCGTTGCTGGGTGCAGCGGAGGACGGAAACATCGAATACCGCTACTTCGATGCGGTCAAACTAACCGGGCACTCTTGCCCGACCGTGGCCGGCGCGTGGCTCATGACACGCACGGCGCTGGCGCACCTGTACCCTGATGGCCTACCCGAGCGGGGCAACTTGAGAGTCGAGTTGTGCCAGTCCATCGACCAGGGTGTGGCCGGCGTGATCGCCAGCGTCGCGGGCCTGATCACCGGGGCGGCAAACGATGGCGGGTTCAAGGGCCTTGGCGGCGGCTACGCGCGGCGGGGGCTTTTGCGGTTTGGTGTGCCCATGGCCGGCGAGATCCGATTCACGCGTCTGGACAACGGAGCATCGGTCGAACTGGCGCACTTTCCGCAGTCGGTGCCCCGACCCATCGGCTTGTCGGAACTGATGCGCGAGGCCCTGGCGCCGCAGGCGGGTTCAGCAACGCGCGAGGCCTTCGCCGAGGCGTGGCAAGACTGGGTTCGAACGATCCTGATCGACCATGCCGAAGACGTTGCGTTGATCGCCGTCGAGCACCGCCATGCACCGGCCGGCTGATCAATCGCGATGCCGGAGCGCTTGGTACGCTGCACCCGCGATCCCGGCCTACAGCAGCGCGCGAAGCGCCATCGCGCCGATGATGCGGCACGGCCATCACGGCCAATGCCCTCACCAGCAAGTCCGTCTTGGATGTGGTCACGATCCTGGTCTGGGACGACTGGCGCTGGAAGGGGCGCGGCCGGATCAAAGGCTCAATCCCTGCCCCGCCTCTTCTTCGGTCCGACCATCGCGAATGTGATAAATCCGCTTAAAGGTCGGGATGATTTTCTCATCGTGGGTCACCACGATGATGGCCGTGTGGTAGCGCGACGCCATCTGGTTGAGGATGCGGATCACGGCCAACGCGCGTTCGCTGTCGAGCGGGGCCGTGGGTTCGTCGGCGAGGATCACTGGCGGCCGGTTGGCCAGGGCACGCGCGATCGACACACGCTGCTGCTCCCCGCCCGACAGCTCGGACGGCTGCGCCTTGGCGCGGTGGTCGACGTCCAATGCCTTCAGCAGTTCGAGCGCTCGCGCGCGCGCTTCGCCATTGGGGTGCCCGGCCAGCATGGGCAACAGCGCGACGTTGTCGGTGACGTCCAGGAACGGAATCAGGTAAGGCGCCTGGAAGACGAAGCCGATGCTGTCGCGGCGCAACGCGCCCAGATCGCGGATCGTCCAGCCATCGTCGTAGATGGTCTGTCCGCCGAGGATCATGCGTCCGGCGGTGGGCTCGATGACCGCGCCCAGGCACTTCAGCAAGGTGCTCTTGCCCGAGCCCGAGGGACCGATCAGGCCAACCACCTCGCCGGGTGAGACTACCATGTTGACCTCCTTCAGCGCGTCGACCGCGGCGTCGCCTTCGCCGTAGCGCTTGCGCAGGCCTTCGATGCGGATGCCAGCATCGCTCATGCTTTGCGCCCTCAGCCGCCGATGGCTGCGGCCGGATCGACCGCCAACGCCGCGCGGATCGCCAGCGTGCTGGCCAGCGCACAGATCACCATCACCGCGGCCAGTCCGAACAGTGCGTCGTTCACTTCCAGCAACACGTACTTCGGGAAGATCGGCGCCCAGAAAGTGGCCGCCACCTTGCCGACGATGAACCCGATCAGCCCCAGCCCAAGCGCCTGCTGCAGAATCATCCCGGCAATGGTGCGGTTGCGCGTGCCGATGAGCTTGAGCACCGCTATCTCGCGGATCTTGCCCAGCGTCATCGTGTAGATGATGAAGGCGACGATGGCCGCGCTGACGATGGCCAGGATCACCAGGAACATGCCGATCTGCCTGGCCGACGTGGCGATCAGCTTGGCCACCAGGATCTCCTCCATCTGCGCGCGGGTGTAGGCCTCCAGGTGCTTCCAGCGCCGTATCGGCTCGGCCACGCTTTCAGCCGGTACACCGGGCTGCACTTGCACCAGCACCGTGTTGACGTTGTGGTTGGCGGCCTGCGAGGCCTGGATCGCCTCCAGCAGGCCGGGCACGCCCGGCCGATTGAGCGCCGGGTTGGCGGCTGTGCGCACGCGGTCGTTCAGGATGGCGTCGTTGTCCTTCAGGAACTGCGCTTCCTGCGCGTCCTTGAGTGGAACGAAGACCATCGGGTCGCCGCCCGACGAGACCATGCGCTGGGTCAGTCCCACGACCGTGTAGTCGTGGCGCCGAATGCGGATGCGCTGGCCGAGCGTGAAGCCCGTTCGCATGTCGACAACGGCCTCGTAGTGGCTGCGCGTGACGTGCCGGCCCGCCACCAGGTAGCCGGGTTCGCCCGGCTGGCCCGGCTCGAAGCCGACGATCATGGCGCGTACTTCGCGGCCGGCGTCGCTCCCCACGCTCGCACGCACCTGCATCGTCAGGTAGGTGACGTTGGCGGCGCGCGCCACACCCGGCAGGCCGCGCACGCTGCGCACCACGTCGTCCCGTAGGCTGGATGATTCCGCGTACGGCCCCTGCGTGTCCTGCTGCACCACCCAGAGGTCGGCGCCGCTGTTGTCGAGC
Source organism: Hydrogenophaga sp. (assembly GCA_025458545.1). Next base: position 4,325 of record JALOSH010000010.1, on the reverse strand, counting down.
AAGGCACGCGCGTCGTCCACCATGCCGCGATAGACCCCGGCCATCGTCAGCGTCACGCCGATCAGCAGGCCCAGGCCGATGCCGGTGAGCACGAATTTGCCCCAGGAATGCAGGATGTCGCGGCCAGCCAGGCTGATCATGGCTGGCCGCCGGCGAGCTGGTCGACGATCTTGATGCGACCGCCGGACGTGATCGCCTTCTCGCTGTACACCACCACCTCGTCACCGGCCTTCAGGCCTTCGAGTACCTGAACCTGGCCGTCGAGGCTGGACTGCCCGATGCGCACCGGCGTGAACCTCGGCTTGCCACCGTCGATGCGCCACACGCCGACCTGATGGACCTGGCGTTGCAGCGCAGCGTTGGGTAGCAGCAAGGCCGGGGCTGTGGCCGGCAGTGCCAAGGTGACCTCGGCCAGTTCACCGGTCGACAGGCCCTGGGGCAGTGTGTCCAACGAGACAAGGGCCACGCGCTCCTCGGTGATGCTGTCGCTGGTGGCCTCGACCCGAGCCACCTTGCCGGAGAAGCGCGCGCCCGGCTTCGAACGCAGCACGATCGAGGCCGGTAGTCCGGCCGCCAGCCCGGCCGAACGGCCCTGGTCCAGCCGAACCCGGATCCAAAAGGATGAAGGCTCGATGAGCCGAAGCACGGCTTGCCCCGCCACCACGGTGGACCCGGCCTCGGCGTCGCGGCTGATGACCACGCCGGCGGCGGGCGACAGCAGGCGCACGTTGTCACGCTGCTGCCGCAGGCCTGCACGCTCGGCAGCCAGGCGTTGGGTGTCCTGCCGCGCAGCCGCCAGATTGGCCTCCGCAGTGGCCACGGCAGCATCGGCCGAGGCCTGCTCCTGCTGCTTGGCCTCGACCGCGCCTGCGCTCATGAAGTTCTGTGCGCCGAGTTCGACGTAGCGACGCGCCGTGATGGCCGCCAGATCGCTGCGCGCCTGCGCATCCCGCCGCTGCGCTTGTGCCGCGGCGACCATGCTCAACGACCGCGCTGCCGAGGCCTCCAGCGCGGTGGCACGCTCGTCCAGGTCCACCGGGTCCATCTCGGCCAGCAACTGACCGGCCGCCACCGTGTCGCCGACATCCACCAGCACCTTGCTCACCCGGCCGGCCGCCGTCGGCCCGATCAGGTAGGCGCGTCGCGCCTCGACCGTGCCGATGCCGAACAGCGACGGCGACAGGCTGCCGACCTGGGCGTTTGTCACTGTCACGCGCGTCGGCGCCAGTGGCCCGGAGCGCATGACCACATAGCCCAGCGCAGCGATCAGCAGCACCGCCAGCGAGGCCAGTCCGAGCCAGCGCAACCCATTCGTGGGGATCTTCATGCTGCTGCCCGAATGCCGCGAAGGTAGATGGCGAACACCGCCCCGGCCTGTGCCTTCATCGCCGTGGTCTTGCCGGTCAGCATCGACTGCATCACGAGCCCCTGGACGATGCCGACCAGCGTCGTGGCAGCGGCATCGGAATCGAGATCGGTCGGCAACTCGCCCGACCTCATGCCCAGCTTGAACTGACTCCGCAGCAGCCGCCGGTAGGCCTGAAGCAGCGCCCGGACTTCCTGTTTCACCGGGGAATCGGTGGGCTGCTGCAACTCGTGGAAGATCATCCTGGGTGCGCCAGGATGTGCGACGACGAAATCCACATGCGCCCGGAATACTGCTTCGATCGCCCGCACGGCCGAGGTCTGTGCTCCCACGGCTTCGTGCAGCTTGGCCAGCAGGCTCTCGTGCACCCACGCCATCGCCGCCACCCAGATCGCTTCCTTGGTGGGAAAGTGCTTGAACACGGCGCCCTGGCTGACGCCGATGGCTGAGGCGATGTCACTGCTGGTGATCGACTGCGGGCTGGTTTCACGGGCCAGTTGCAGTGCAGCCGCCACGATCTCCGCCTGTCGTTGCTCGGTGGGCAATCTGGTTTTCATGGCAAGTCCCTGTTGAAAATTTGAGGACTATAAGTAAGTGACGGAATACTTGCCATCATACGCGCATAGGGTGCGTTCATGCCATCTCCGCAATGAACGCGCTCCTGTGTGCGCTGCCGTACAGAAGCCGAGATCTGCTTGCGTGCAGGCTAGGCATCCGGGGGAATGCCTGCAGCCCTCACGATGACCATCCCAGTGACCATGACGACCTGATTCGAAACTGAAAAACCCCGCTGTCGCCTCGGGGCAGGAGGAGCTGGCGTCTGAAGATTCCCCGCCGAGAAAAATGCACACCTTCAAGATCTTCCGTTACGACCCAGACGCTGACGAGAAGCCTCGAATGCAGGTGATGGAGTTGGAGATCGGCGGCGCCGACCGCATGCTGCTGGACGTACTGATGCGCCTGAAGGCGATCGATCCGAGCTTGAGCTTCCGCCGCTCCTGCCGCGAAGGCATCTGCGGCTCCGACGCCATGAACATCAACGGGAAGAACGGCCTGGCCTGTGTGACCAACATGCGCTCACTGCCTAGCACCGTGGTGCTGAAGCCATTGCCCGGCCTTCCCGTGATCCGCGATCTCTTCGTCGATATGACCGGCTTCTTCAAGCAATACCACTCCATCAAGCCCTGGCTGGTGAATGACGACTCGCCTCCTGAGCGCGAGAGACTGCAGTCTCCCGAGGCCCGAGATGAACTCAACGGCCTGTACGAATGCATCCTCTGCGCCTGCTGCTCCAGCGCTTGCCCGAGCTACTGGTGGAACCCCGACAAGTACGTCGGACCGGCCGGGCTGCTGCAGGCCTACCGATTCCTGGTGGACAGTCGCGACCAGGCCAGCGGCCAGCGGCTGGACGATCTTCAGGACCCTTACCGGCTGTTCCGGTGTCGAACAATCCTGAACTGCACCGACGTTTGCCCCAAAGGGCTGAACCCGGCATTGGCCATCGGAAAGATCAAGGAAATGATGGTGCGCCGTGCGACCTGACCGCGTGCCCTGCTGCGAGGAGCGGCTCGACGACTTTTCTGTCCTTGGAGAAGAGGATCCTGGAGCAGCGACGGAGGTTCTCGGGAAGAGTTTGGGAGACAACCCACAGCGACTGCAACCTACAGACGCTGCGGACGTCTGCCCGGTCTGCAGCAGGAGCTGTTGGGGCGCCAGCTGATCGCGGACAAGACGGCGGATCAGCTCAGGATGTCGTACGCCCCCTCGACGCGAGGTGCCGTGGGCAAGCTGATCAAGCATTGCTCCGGCATCAACCTGTAGGGGGGTGGCGTTGGGGTGGACCTGAAGCGGTGGAGTTTTCCGCCGCACGAGCCGATGAGGAAGGCGTACGAGCAGTCGCCTGCGGCGGTGAAGAGCTGGCTGGAGCAGGACTGTTCAGCGATCACAGCGCGTGCAAAGAACGAGGGCGCCGAGATCAGTTGTAGCTACGAGATTGGGCTGCGCATCGACTGCGTGCGCCGCAGGGGCGACGCGTCGATAGGTCACGCGCCGTTGCGTGCGTGTGAGCAACAAGCGCCACGGTAGTTCAGTCAACTCCGCGATCTACAAACAGAGGGGGCCAGATGCGCTGGAAGATCTTTGAGGGGGGCTGAGCGTCGATATCCTGGTGGACTTCCTCAAGCGGCGGGTTCGCGGCGTCGACCGAAAGAGCTTCCAGATACTGGAGAACCTGCGGGTACATCACATGCAGTCCGTCAAGGCGTGGCTCGCCGCGAATGGCGAGCGCACTGAGGTGTGCTGCCTTCCGAGCCACAGCCTCGACATCGAACCTGACGAGATGACCGACGTCGATCTCAAGAAGGCGGTGACGAAGCTGGCGGCAACGCGAACGAAGCTGGGGTGGTTCAAGGTCACCGCAAGACATCTGCGACGCGTTTAGGTAGCAGCCCGCAGGTTCGGATTTGCTTCGAGCGTGAGTCCGTGCGTTATTGGGATTGATCCGAGTTTTGGGTTATCGGCCCAATCGACATTCGCCTGCGCCATAGCCCTTCGGCCCGGTGTCGCGTTGTTGGCGGTGACCCGGAGGCAAAGAGACTGGGGGAAGCATCAGAGTCAGTACGAGCGTTAAGAATAGCCGTAGTACTTCTTGGGTTGTCATTTCGGCGTCGATATTCGTTGTCAGCATGAGTTTTCCTGTGCTGATTCATGACCACGCCATGTCACGCCCAAGCCAAGACCTTTCACATCATTCCCTGACCGAGGCATCGGCCCTTGCTGCCGCAGATGCCGCGACTTCAGTGCTTGCCGTTGCCTCTGCGCCGCAAGAGGCTTCGACGCCAGCGCGCCGCCGTTTCCTTCAACTCGGGGCCCTCGGTGGCGTTGCTGCCGCATTGCCCCTCGCGGGCTGTGGCGGCGGCGATGACGGATCCGCCCCTGCGACCCCCGCACCCAGTGCACC
>JALOSH010000164.1 GCA_025458545.1 Hydrogenophaga sp. | reverse complement strand
TTTGCTGCGGCCCACGATGGTGACGTAACCATCGGCACCGACCTTGCCCACATCACCGGTCTTGAAGAAACCGTCGGCGGTGAACTCCTCGGCGGTTTTTTCGGGCATTCGCCAATAGCCCTTGAACACGTTCGGCCCTTGCACCTGAATGCCACCGATCTCGCCAGCAGGAACGGGCTGGCCGTCGTCGCCCACCACGCGCAGCGCCACGCCCGGCAGCGGGAAACCCACCGTGCCGCCGTGCCGTTCGGTGGCGCCCCCGAAGCGAGCGTCCGCGCCACAGGGGTTGGAGGTGAGCATCACGGTCTCGCTCATGCCGTAGCGCTCCAGGATGGTGTGGCCGGTGCGGGCCTGCCATTCGGTGAAGGTTTCCATCAGCAGCGGCGCAGAACCGGCGATGAACAGGCGCATGTGCGCCGCCTGCGCTGCTGTCAGCGTGGGCTCGGCCAGCATGCGGACGTACAGCGTGGGCACGCCCATGAACACCGTGGCCTCGGGGAACTTGGCGATCACCACTTTGGGGTCGAACTTGCTCAGCCAGATCATCTTGCTGCCGTTGATCAGTGCGCCGTGGATGGCCACGAACAGACCGTGCACATGAAAGATGGGCAGCGCGTGGATCAGCACGTCGTCGGGCTGCCACTGCCAATAGGTGCGCAGTGTGAGCGCGTTGCTGCGCATGTTGCCGTGGGTGAGCATGGCGCCTTTGCTGCGCCCGGTGGTGCCGCTGGTGTACAAAATGGCGGCCAGGTCTTCGTCGCGGCGCAGCGCGGGCGTGTGGCGGTCGCTGTAGTGCACTGCGCGCTCGAGCAGACTGCCGGTGCGGTCGTCGCCCAGGGTGACGATCTCGCCGCTCTGGTAGGCGGTGTTGAGCGGCAGGAACACATGACCCGCGCGCAATGTGGCCAGGTACAACACCATGGCCTCAACCGATTTTTCCACCTGCACCGCGATGCGGGACAGGGGCGGCAGGTCCAGCGAATCGAGCAGGTTGGCCAGCATGGCGGTGGCGCGGTCCAGGTCGCGCCACGAATAGCGCAAGCCGTCGTCGGTCTCCACCGCGGTGCGGTCCAGGTCGGCGGGGAATGCGTCGCGCAGCGCGACAAAGAGGTTCTGGTTGCTCATGGGTGGAAAGAATGAATGGTCAGAAATTCGGCGGTCGTTTGTCCAGGAATGCCGCAATACCCTCCCGGTGCTCCGCGCTGTCGGCGTAGTCGTAGGCGGTGGGCAACAGAGCGGCCAACCCCTGCGGGCCAGCCAGGGCACGCAGGGCCTGCTTGTTCAAGCGAGCCGCCTGAGGCGCCAGGCGGGCGATGCGCTGGGCGCGTTGCAAGGATTCGGCGGGTACATCCGCATCGGGCAGCACGGTCTGCAGAAACCCGCGCGCCAGCAGGGTGGGCGCATCGAGCACCGCCGCTTCCAGCAGCATCTGCCGCGCCGTGGCCAGGCCGACCTCACGCACCACCAGCTCGGCCTCGCGGGGGGCCATGGGAAAACCCAGCTTGGCAATCGGCGCGCCGAAACGCGCGCCCTGCGCCGCGATGCGGATGTCGCAGCAGCTGGCGATTTCCACACCGGCGCCCATGCAGTTGCCCTCGATCTGCGCCACGATGGGCAGGTCGCAGGCCAACATGGCCGAGAGGCCGCTCCAAACGTCGTTTTCGTGGAAGTTGCGCAAGCCTTCGGGATCGAAGCGAAAGTCGGTGTACTCCGCGATATCGCCACCCGAACAGAAATGCCCGCCCTCGCCGCCCACCAGCACCACACGCAGGTCGGTGCGCTGCTGCAGCTCGGTGAACACTTGCCGCAGTTCGCGCCACATCGCACGCGACATGGCGTTGAACTTGGCCGGATTCGACAGCGTCACCCGGGCCACGGCCGGTTCGATCAGCAGACGGACATGCCCCGACATACGGTCCTTTCGGCCACCCAGCTCAATCGAGCTTGGCGCCGGAGGCCTTGACCACCTGCGCCCATTTCCTGAGTTCGGCCTTGATGAAGCCATCGAACTGTGCACCGGTGAGGTTGGGGAACTCGGCTCCTTGCGCGGCCCAGACCGCTTTGGCATCGTCGGCCTGCACCGCCTTGCGAATCTCTTCGACCGCCCGCGCCTGGGCTTCGGCCGGGGTTCCACGGGGGGCCCAGACGCCGTACCAGGTGGTCACGTTGTAATCGGGCAGGCCGACCTCGGCGGCGCTGGGCACGTCTGGAAAGGCCGGGTTGCGCTTGTTGCCCGACACCATCAAGGCCTTGATGCGACCACCCTTGATGTGACCGGCCGAAGAGCCCAGACCGTCAAACATCATGTCCACGTTGCCAGCGATCAGGTCGTTCAGCGCCGGGCCAGCCCCGCGGTAAGGAATGTGGGTGATGAAGGTCTGGCTCTGTTGCTTGAACAGTTCGCCGGCGAGGTGGTGCGAGGTGCCGCTCCCAGCCGAACCGTAGTTGAGCTTGCCCGGGCTGGACTTGACCTGCGCCAGGAAGGCTTTGAAGTCCATGTTGCCGTATTTTTTGGCATTCACCACCAGCACCTGCGGCACGCTGGCCACCAGGATCACCGGTATGAGGTCGCGCTCCAGGTCGTAGTCCAGCCGCGGGTACATGCTGGGCGCAATGGTGTGGTGCACCGCGCCCATGAACAGCGAGTAGCCGTCGGGTGTGGCCTTGGCCGCGATGCCCGCGCCCAGGGTTCCACCGGCACCGCCCCGGTTGTCGATCACCATCGACTTGCCCGCGAGCCGCGAGAACTGCGCGGCCAGCGGTCGGGCAAAGGCATCGGTGCCGCCACCGGCCGGGAACGGCACGATCATCGTGACCGGCTTGCTCGGCCAGGTGCTTTGGGCGTGACCCGCCGTGCTGTACACAGCGGCGCTGGCCACTGCGGCGCGCAGCACATCGCGCCGATTGAATCCGTTGTTCTGCATGGGTTTTGTCTCCGGTTGTGGTTGTTGAAACGGGAACTTCAGGGGAACAAGTCCTTGATCCCAGACGACACCGGGACCTTGCCTTGTGCGAGCGCGGCCCGATTTTTATCGAGCTTCTTGAGATCGTAGAGGTAATTCACCATCACGCCGTAGGACTGTTTGAAGCCCTTGGCCGACGGGTCGGCGGCCCAGTTCAGACGCTCGACCCGGGCGCCATTGCCGAGGTGGAAACGCGCCACCGGGTCCAGCGGTTTGCCGCCTTGCAGTTCAAGCCCGAGGTAGCGCGCGGTCCATTGCATCAGGGCCGCGCGCTGCGGCGACTTTTCAGAAAGCTCGGCCGCACCCTCCCAGGCCTGCAACAGATCGGCCGGCGCACTTTTCACCAGCCAGGCGCGAAGACCCGGGATCGGCGAGAGCGTGGCAAAGACCTTGAGACGCGGAAACTCTTCGTGCAGGCTTTCCACCACCCGCTTGATCAGCGAGTCACCAAAACTCACGCCGCGCAAGCCGGTCTGGGTGTTGCTGATGGAATAAAAGATCGCGGTGGTGGCGCGCTCCAGATCGGCTGGCGCGGCGGACTCGTCCAGCAGCGGCGTGATGCTGGCAGCCATCTCGTTGACCAGCGCCACCTCGACGAATATCAGCGGCTCGCCCGGCAGGCGCGGATGGAAAAACCCGTAGCAGCGGCGGTCGCTGTCGAGCCGGTTCTTCACATCGCCCCAGCTGCGGATGTCGTGCACCGCTTCGTACCTGATGAGCTTCTCCACCAGCGACGCGGGCGAATCCCAGCTGATGCGGCGCAACTCCAGAAAGCCGACATCGAACCAGGTGGAGAACATGTATTCCATCTCCACATCCAGCGCGAGCAGGCGCTTGTCGGCCTTGAGCTGGGGCTGCATCTCGGCCCGCAGGTTCACCAGAAAAGGAATGCCGTCCGGGTGTGCGCTGAAGCGCTGCAGCAGGCGCCGACGCGGCGACACGGTGGCGCGGCGGTACAGGACCTCGGCGGCCGCCTCATCGGGCGTTCCGACCGCCGCGGCGTAGGCCGCCTGGGCCACCCTGACCTGCTCGGGATCGGACACGAAGCGTTCGCTCATCAGCAACCACAGGTCGCGTCGGTGGGCCGGCGAGGCACTGGCATAGCCCGCCATCAAGGCACCGGCCCGCCGACCACCTTCGACTTCGCTGACCAGCGGATCGACGATGGCCTTGAGTTCGTCCAGCTTCTGGCGCATGGCGCGCGGCGACAGCGCCTCCTCGCCCTGGCGCAGCCGGGCCTTCAGACGCTCCTGTGTGGACCGGACCGCGGCAGGTGCCGGCTTGCGCAGGCGTGCCACGTGTTCGGTCAGCCATTCGCGGGTGTTCATGCCGTGATCCTCGACTTCTGGTTGCGGGCCAGTTCGCGCAGCGCCACGCGCTGGCGGGTGAGGTGGGTGCGCATGGCGGCCTCGGCGCCTTCGGCATCGTGGGCCTTGAGCGCCGCGTACACCGCCAGGTGCTCCGACAGGCTTTGCTCCAGTCGCCCTTGCGCGTGCAGTTGCTGCAGCCGGGCGAGCTTGACGATCTTGCGCAGGTCGCCGATCACCTGGGCCAGCCAGCGGTTGTTGGCCAGCAAGATGATCGCTTCGTGGATCGCGAAATTGGTTTCGTAGTACTCGGTGATCCGCTTGGCCTTGGCGTTGCGTTGCAGACGCTCGTGCAACTGCTCCAGGGCCGCGAGATCGCCGTCGGTGGCGTTGCGGGCGGCTTCAAAGGCGCAGCGCCCTTCGAGCAAGGCAATCACCGGAAAGATTTCGTCCAGATCCTGCTCGGTGATCTGGTTCACGAAGCAGCCGCGGCGCGGTTCGTGGCGCAGCAGCCCTTCGGCCGTCAACACCTTGAGCGCCTCGCGCAAAGGGGTTCTGGAGATCGACAGCTCGGCGCACAACGCCAACTCATCGACAAAACTGCCGGGCGCCAATTCGCCCGCAAAAATGCGGTCGCGCAGCCGGGCGGCCACTTCATCGTGCAGGGAGTTGAGGACCAGTCGCATGGTTGAAAGGCCTGGGTCTGAACAGATGATTACTTGTAATTACAGATAATTTTATTCAGCCGTCGGCGCACGGTGGATGGGTGTTTACCCGCGATGGTGGTGCGCGAGCCCGACTCGGGGGGGCTGGCCTGCCCGCAGCGGCACCCAGCCGGTCAAAGCCCAGGCCGGGCGGTCAGGCCTTGCGACCGAACCACCACCAGAAACCGGCGCCCCCGAGGATCATGGGCACACAGAGCCACTGCCCCATGCTCATCCCCAGTGAGAGCAGGCCGAGGTGGGCATCGGGCTCGCGGAAGAATTCGGCAATGAACCGGAACACGCCGTAGCCGAAAAGAAACGCCGCCCCCACCTGCCCGGTGGCGCGCAGTTTGCGCGCATACAGCCACAGCAACACAAAGAGCAGCACCCCTTCCAGAAGGAACTGATACACCTGTGAAGGATGGCGCAGCAGATCGCCCGCCCCTCGGAACACCATGCCCCAGGGCAAAGACGGGTCGGCCACCCTCCCCCAGAGTTCGCCATTGATGAAGTTGCCCAGCCGCCCCGCCGCCAGTCCGGTGGGCACACAAGGGGCCACAAAGTCCATCACCTGCAACCAGGGCCGCTGGCGACTGCGCGCGTACCAGGCCATGGCCACCAACACGCCCAGCATGCCGCCATGGAAACTCATGCCACCCTGCCAGACGGCGAAGATCTCCAGCGGATGGCTCAGGTAATAGGCTGGCTTGTAGAACAGGCAGTAGCCGATGCGACCGCCCGCGACCACGCCCAATACGCCGAGGAACAGGATGTCCTCCACATCGCGGGCGGTCCAAGGCTGCGGCTGGCGGATGGAGGCAAAAGGTTCATGTTTGAGGCGCGCGCGGCCCAGCAACACAAAAAGGCCAAACGCCGCGAGGTAGGTCAGGCCGTACCAATGGACGGCCAGGGGCCCGAGTTGCAGGGCGACGGGATCGATCTGGGGATGAATCAGCATGGCGGGGATTGTGCACGTTGCGCCCACCCGTCTCGGCGGCTGCGTGCAATGCCCCACAAGAAAAACAGCTCCCGCAGGAGCTGTTTGGGGGGCGTCCCGCGGTCGGTCAGTCGCCCAGCATGGACAGGTCGCGCACCGCACCCTTGTCGGCCGACATCGCCAGCAAGGCATAGGCCTTGAGCGCTGCCGAGACCTTGCGCGGGCGCGGCTGTGCAGGTTTCCAGCCTCTGGCATCCTGCTCGGCACGGCGCTGCACCAACTCCTCGTCGCTCACGAGCAGGTTGATGCTGCGGTTCTGGATGTCGATGCTGATCATGTCGCCCTCACGCACCAGCCCGATGGCGCCACC
>JALOSH010000163.1 GCA_025458545.1 Hydrogenophaga sp. | reverse complement strand
CACACAGGGCTTCAGCTCGGCGCAGCGCAAGCGCACCATCCTGATCTCGTCCATCAGCGCGTTTGTGGTCATCGCCATCAGCGCCATCATCGGCCTGCAAATCCTGGAGTTCTTCAGCATCTCGCTGGCGAGCTTTCAGGTGGGTGGCGGCATGCTGCTGCTGACGTCTGCGCTGTGCGCGCGCCTCCATCGCGGTGGTGCCGCTCACCATTCCGCTGCTCACCGGCCCGGCCACCATGTCCACCGTGGTGATCTACGCCGACCAGGCCAAGACCTTCTTCCAGCACGCTGCGCTGGTGGGCTACGGCGTGGTGATCGCCCTGGCCACCGCCGTGTGCTTCTCGCTCGCCAAACCCATCGCGCGGCTGATGGGCCAGACCGGCATCAACGTCATGACCCGGCTGATGGGTTTGATCCTGGCCGCGCTGTCGGTGGAAGTGATGGCCGCCGGGCTGGTGAAGCTGTTCCCGGCGCTGGGCGGCTGAGGGTCAGACCCGAGATCGGGCTTCGGCTGCAGACCGCGATCGACACGCGGGCCGCGCCCGTCGGCAGCCGCGCGCAGGGCCAAGGCTTGGGTGCGGGTGTTTTTGGCGAGGAAGAATAGGTCATTTGAGGTGGCTGTTCGTCGCCCGTGATACTTCCCTAAAGCAAGTCCCTTGTCGCTTACACAACTGCTGCGACCGCGACCCTACCCGCAAAGTCTGCATCACGCCCGCAGGGGCGGGCGCTTGGAGATGCACGTGGTGGACAACATACGCTTGCCACTTTTTCCTAGGAGGGGGTTGTGGGTGAACAGAGAGTTTGTTACGCCAAAGCCACTAACCCAGCGATTCGCAGTAAGCACCCCATTGCAAACAAGCAACTAAGTCAAAGAACTAGTCCTCTTGTTTTTTGTCCTCGTTCTTTTTCCCAGTCCAGAAGTTGACAAGCGGCTGGGGAACAGATCTTTCGAGGATGCGAACGACGGTGTCCTTCAAGTTAGGCAACTGCTCAAGCTGGTCCCGAAACTCTTTCGACTGCATAAGATCGTTTAATGGGCTCCCAGCAACATCCCTATCGATGGTTCTCAGAGGAAGCTCTTCGAGGCGGCCGAGTGCAATTGCGAAAAGTTGTGATGTAAACATCGGGTCCAAATTGGCGGCCTGAGCTCGATATCCTTCATAGGCTTTGGCCAAAGAAGCCTTGTATGCATAGTCTTCCGCGAGACGAAACCGCTGACCAATCTGTTTCGTCGCAATCCATGCGAGCCATATGCCAGGACCAAGGCTTAGCGCGCTAATAACCATGTGCATAGTCACTACACTCCAATCGGGCCTACTTTCCAGTGCCTTCATGAGCACTGGAAAGCGCTCATGACCGACGAAAACCCCTACCGCAAGAGCGGCAACGAGGACGAAAACCCACCAAATCACAGAACCATTGAGCCTCTTTGCTTTCTCGTCGAATGCCTTTGCCAGTCCTTCTGTCGTGGCAGCACCATAGGCGATATCGACCTTTCTCATAACAGCAGAAGCCTCTGTAGCGATATGCGCTAACAACTCTTGTGACTTGGTCGCCTCCCTGACCGAACCCTCTGCTTCAATTTGAAGCTTGAGCGCTCTTTGTTGGGCCGACGAAACCTGCTTTAGCGCCTCATCTAGCTCATGCATGGTGACGTCAAGCTTTTCGGCGATAGATGCCGCCTTGAGGATCTTCTCAGTCCGCACCTCAAGTCCGTCAATTTTGTTGATTGCAGTATCGAGTTGAGAGCTAGCGAGATCAATGCGACGCCCAAAGGTGGAAGTCGACTTAAGCGTGGCCATCACGACGTCTTTCGTAACGTAACCACGAATAAGCAACTCCAAGCCGACCAACGTGTTCATGATCGCGTCTAGGGTCATGTAGCCGCTGGTTATCGAAGGCACAACCACCGTCTTCGCCTTGTCAACCTTTGCAGCCAAATCGGCGAAGTAGCGCTGAACGTCACCTGGCGCTTTTGACCAGTCAATTGCATTGAGGTCTGCGGCAATTTGTCGGGACATGACCGCCAAATCATCAACAGAGAATGGGGCCGCTTGCCAACCCCATTGATCGATAAACTGAGCTTTGAAGGTTTGACCTTCGAGCGCCGTTGCGAGGCCCTCTAAGCTTGTCGTAAGCATTGCCAAAGACATTTTTTCCTCACTTCAATTTGTTTGATTCGCACAGCATACCGCTAGAACGACTGCATTCAGATCGCCACCAACGTTCTCCATCGAAAGAATCCATGGCGAAGACAACACCACCGGGGATGAACAACCTCTCAACATCACTCCTTGAATCAGCCTTTGGAGTAGCCAACAAAAAATGGACAGCCATCAGCGATCAAACACCTAGCTCCGCCTTTTCGCTCAAATAGCACGAACGACGACGCGAAACTTGTTGAGCAGCCTGAAGATAAGGGCGCCGATGATCCGGCCTTCGATGCAGCCGAAGTTGGCCGCTCGACTCAATAGCCCCCGGGGGAGGACGGCGACGAAGCCGTCGTAGCGCCCGCAAACCGCTGCACCAACCCCGTCGCCGCCTTCACCAGCAGCGTCGTGTCCACCCCCACCGCCACGAACAGCGCGCCCGCGTCCAGGTACTGCTGCGCCAGCGCCGGGTCGGTGGCCAGGATGCCGGGGGCCTTGCCGGCGGCGCGCACGGTGGCGATGCCGTCGAGGATGACGCGTTGCACCTCGGGGTGGCTGGGCTGGCCGCGGTAGCCCATGCTGGCCGAGAGATCCGCCGGGCCGAAGAACACGCCGTCCACGCCCTCGGTCTCGGCAATAGCCTTGAGGTTGCTCACCGCGGTCACGGTCTCGGCCTGCACCAGCAGGCACATCTGGTGGTTGGCCTGCTCGAGGTAGTCGTCCACCTGGTTCCAGCGCGATGCGCGCGCCAGCGCCGCGCCCATGCCGCGAATGCCCTCGGGCGCGTAGCGCATGGCCTTGACCATCAGCGCGGCCTGCTCTGCCGTGTCCACCATGGGGATGAGCAGGGTCTGCGCGCCGATGTCGAGGTATTGCTTGACCAGCGCCACATCGGCCTGCACCGCGCGCACCACCGGGTGCGTGGCGGTGTAGGGCGCCACCGCACGCAACTGGTCGAGGGCGGTGCGCGGGTCGTTGGGCGCGTGTTCGCCGTCGATCAGCAGCCAGTCAAAACCACAACCGGCCAGGGCTTCGGCCACGTCGGGCGAGGCAAAGCCGACCCAGCAGCCGATCTGGGGCTTGCCGGCCTTGAGGGCGTCGCGGAAGGTGTTTTGCGGAATCTTCATGGTCTAAGTGCCAAAAACGTTGAGGAGACCGTGTCTTCGTCCAGAAGCACCGCCGGGCTGGCTTTGCCAGACGGCTAGTGCTGTCCCCCTGGGGGGAAGCCGCGCAGCGGCGCAGGGGGGTACAGATATTTCATTTGCCCCATCAGGCGCGTCAGGCCCATGAGCGCGTCCATGTACGGCATGGCTTCGCCCAGGTGCTGGCCGACCTCGCGCACCGCGCCCACCAGCGCGTCGAGCTCGATGGCGCGACCGGCCTCCACGTCTTGCAGCATCGAGGTCTTGAACGAGCCGAGCTTGCGCGTGACGGCGTGGCGGTCTTCGGGCTGCTGGTCGATGGGCAGGCCGATGCGCGCGCCGATGGCCTTGGCCTCCAGCATGATGGCGCTGGCAAAGCCGCGCACCAACTCGTCGTCCAGGATGCGGTCGCAGGGCGCGCCGGTGATGGCCGAGATGGGGTTGAGGGTCATGTTGCCCCAGAGCTTGAACCAGATGTCGCGCTGGATGCGATCGGACACGGTGACACCAAAGCCCGCCTGCGTGAGCAGCTCGCCTACAGCCTGCACGCGCGGTGACACGCCACCCGACGGCTCGCCGATGATGAGCTGGTTGTTCTTGATGCGTTCGATGCGCGCGGGCTGGGGCGCGGCGGCGCTGGCGTGGACCACGCAGCCGATGACCTGCGCCGTGGGGATGTTCTGCGCGGTGATGCCCAGCGGGTCGACCGCCTTGAGCTGCAGGCCCGCGGCCTCGCCCGGCAGCCCGTCAAAGAACCACCAGGGCACGCCGTTCATGGCGACCAGCACTGTCGTTTGCGGGCCCATGAGCGCGCGCACGGCGGGCGCGATGGTCGGCATGGCCGGGCCTTTGACCGAGACGATCACCAGGTCTTGCACGCCGAGGCTCGCCGGGTCGTCGCTGGCGTTTACGGGCGCCCGGTGCTCGGCGCCCTCGGCATCGACCCACACCAGGCCGCGCTCTTTCAACGCCCGCAGCGTCTCGCCGCGCGCCACGGCGGAGAGCTGGATCTGCCCCGCCGGCAGGCGCGAACCGAGCCAGCCGGCGAACAGGCCTCCGATGGCGCCGACGCCGACCACCGCAATGGACCGGATAGCCCCCCCTGCGTCGCTTCGCGTCTCCCCCCCAAGGGGGGGCGCAACCAGCGGCCCGGCAAAGCCGGTTCCGCGGTTGACCTGGGCGGCGCCCTCCGATGGCGTTGCGGGTGGGTTGGACGGGTGGTTGTTCATGCGCGGTACCCCGGGTCGATGCGGTCGATGAGCCGCTGCATGGCGGCAAACGAATCTTCGCCTGCGCCGAATTTAGGGTTGAAGTTGAGCGAGTCGCGCACGCAGGCCTGCAAAGCGGCTTCGGTGATGGGCTGCAGCTCGCCCAGCGGCTGCGAGGCGACCTGGATTTCGCAGGCGCGCTGCACCAGCCACATGAGGTTGAAGGCCTGTGCCAGGCTGTTGCCGATCACCACCGGGCCGTGGTTGCGCAGCAGGAGCACCCGTTTGCCGCCGGACGAGGCCAGGATGCGCGCGCCCTCGTCACGGTGCACGGTGATGCCTTCGAAGTCGTGGTACGCGACCTGACCGTGCAGCTGCGCGGCGTAGAAGTTGGTGAACGATAGCCCGTCCTTGAGGCAGCACACGGCCATGGTCGGCGTCGTGTGCACATGCATCACGCAGTGCGCGTCGGGCAGGGTGGCGTGGATGACGCCGTGGAAGGTGAAGCCAGCCGGGTTGATGGGCCAGTCGCTGTTGCCGATGATGTTGCCGTCCACATCGACCTTGACCAGGTTGGACGCGGTGACTTCGGTGTAGTGCAGACCGAAGGGGTTGATGAGGAAGTGGTCGGGTTCGTCGCCGGGCCGCTCCCAAGGCGAACCGTCCCCCTCAGGAGGAGAACGGTGCGAAGCACCGGGCAGGGGGGACTGTTTCTGCCCCGGCACGCGCAACGAGATGTGGTTGTAGATCAGCTCGGCCCAGCCCAGGTGGGCAAAGATGCGGTAACAGGCCGCGAGCTGCACGCGCGCGGCCCACTCGGCGTCGCTGACGCGGGCGGGTTTCAGGAAGGCGTCGGCCATGCGGGGTCTCCTTCTATATATATAAGTGCGCGGTCAGACGAAGCGGAAGCGCAGGCACCCGAGAGGGCCGTAGTCCGCTTCGAACAGGTCGCCCGCCTTGGCGGCCACCGGCCGTGTGAAGCTGCCCGCGAGCACGATCTCGCCAGCCTGAAGCGTTTCACCCCAGGGCGCGAGTTTGTTGGCCAGCCAGGCGATGCCGATGGCCGGGTCGCCCTGCACACCGGCGGCCAGGCCGGTCTCTTCGACCGCGCCGTTCTGCCGCAGGATGGCGCCGCACCA
>JALOSH010000009.1 GCA_025458545.1 Hydrogenophaga sp. | reverse complement strand
GGCCATGGCCACCACGCGGCCTTCCTTTTGAAGCCTTTCCACCAGCTGCAGCTTGTCGGCCGGCTTGACCTCGCCGTGCACCTCGTCGATGCCCAAGCGCACCGCCACTGCCTTGGCCGTGGTCAGTCCGTCACCAGTCGCCATCACGATGCGAAGACCGGAAGCCTTGAGCGTGGCCAAGGCTTCTGGCGTGCTGGCCTTGACAGGATCGGACACAGCCAACAGGCCCATCAGCTGTGCATCAACGGCCAGGTGCATCACGCTGGCACCTTCAGCGCGCAAGGCCTCCGCCTGCGGCACCAAAGCACTGACCGAAACACCGACCTGCTCCATCAGCGTGGTGTTGCCCAATGCCAACTGACGCCCCGCCACCTGTCCGCGCACACCGATGCCAGAGCCGGACTCGAAGTTCTCAGGCTTGTCCAAGGACATGCCGCGCTCGCGGGCGGCGCGTACGATGGTTTCGGCTAGAGGGTGCTCGCTGCCCTGGTCCAGACTGGCAGCAAGGCGCAATACCTCATCGGCGTCAAAACCGGGCGCAGGAATAGCGCGCTCAAAAGTCGGTCGGCCTTCAGTGAGCGTCCCTGTCTTGTCAATGATGAGGGTGTCGATCCTGCGCATGTTCTCAATGGCCGCAGCGTCCCGGAACAACACGCCATGCGTGGCGCCGCGCCCGGTGGCCACCATGATGGACATGGGCGTGGCCAGGCCCAACGCGCAAGGACAGGCAATGATCAGCACAGCCACGGCGTTGATCAGGCCGAACACCCAACTCGGCTCGGGACCGAACAGACCCCAGCCGAAGAAGGTCAACAAGGCAATGCCCACCACTGCCATGACGAAGTAACCTGCCACCACGTCTGCCATGCGCTGCATCGGCGCTTTGGAACGCTGAGCCTGGGCCACCATCTGCACGATCTGCGACAACATGGTGGATGCGCCGACGCGTTCAGATCGCATCACCAGCGCGCCACTGGTGTTCAGCGTTGCGCCGATCACTTTGTCGCCCACACGCTTGGCGACCGGCATCGGCTCACCAGTGAGCATAGATTCATCGATCGAACTGCCGCCTTCCGTCACCTCGCCATCTACCGGGACTTTTTCGCCTGGGCGCACGCGCAGCAAGTCACCCACATGCACATGGCTCAGTGGCACATCCTCTTCTGTGCCATCGTCACGGATACGCCGGGCGGTTTTGGGCGCCAGGCCCAGCAAGGACTTGATGGCTGCCGAGGTCTGCGACCGGGCCTTGAGTTCGAGCACCTGCCCCAACAGCGTGAGCGAGATGATCACAGCGGCAGCCTCAAAGTACACGGCGACGCGGCCCATGGAAATGAAAGAATCCGGGAAGACCTGGGGCGTGACTGTCGCGACCACGCTATAGACGAAAGCTGCGCCAGTGCCTAGACCGATGAGGGTCCACATGTTGGGGCTGCGGTTCAAAACGGACTGCCAGCCGCGCGCAAAGAATGGCCAGCGATCCAGGTCTGGGTCGAGGTGTCAAACCACTGCAGCTGATGACCGAACATCGCCAAGACCGTGACCACGACGGTCAGCGGAAGCGTCCACCAGAAGCGGTGCTGAAAATCGCGCAATTCGGGGTTGTCATCTTCCTCAAGATCCGGCAGCAAGGGCTCAAGTGTCATCCCGCACTTGGGGCAGTTGCCGGGATGGTCCTGCCGGATCTCCGGGTGCATGGGGCAGGTGTACACCGTGCCCGCGGGCGCCTGTGCTGGCTCTGGCACCGGGTTGAGGTATTGCCGGGGACTCGCCACGAACTTGCCCTGGCATTTCGCGCTGCAGAAATAAAAGGTCCGCCCTTCGTGCACCGTCTGGTGAGGCGATTGCTCGGTCACCTTCATGCCGCAAACAGGGTCCTTGAGCGCCGATGGATCGTTCTGGTTGTGCTCAGAATGGCCGGCGGGATGCCGGTGTGTTGTCATGTCCATGGAAGTGCTCCTTGCTATTTCGCCGTTTCAATCCGTCCGATTCGCGCACCGATTGCGCTATTCCTGGCTGTCCTTCAGGGTGTCACGCTGATGCCATTAGGCCCAGCACCCACCGCGAAGGTGGCCACGGTCGTGCTCGTCTGCACATCAATGACCGTCACCGTGTTGGCGTAGATGTTGGTCACATAGGCCAGGCGCCCGTCGCGATCCACCACCACGCCATGGGCGCCGTCACCGGTTTCAAGGGTCTTGACGACCTTGAAAGACGCCAGGTCAATCAGACTGACCGTTTTGCCAGGCATCTTGCGCGTGCCCTGGTTGGCCACCAGCAAGGTGCGCGAGTCCGGTGTGGCATACAGCTGGATGGGTACGGTTCCCACGGCGATCTTGCGAACGACTTTGCGCGTGGCAGGGTCGATCAGGGCGACGGCGTTTTCCTGTGACAGCGAGACAAAGGCGAAGCGACCATCTGGCGTAAAGCCGGTTTGGGCCGGCCCTTTGCCGACTGGCAGCTGTGCCACCTCCTTCTGGCTGGCGGTGTCGATGACCGACACCGTTCCGCCCTTCAAATTGGCCACGTAGACCTCTTTGCCATCCGGGCTGACGCGAAGGCCGTGGGGATACTGACCGACCGCAATGGTCGCCACGAGCTTTCGCGCTGATGTGTCGACCACACTGACCGAGTTGTCGCCGCCGTTGGTGACGTAGGCATGACTGCCGTCTGGTGTCACCACCACATGGGCCGGGTGCGCTCCGACCGGCACCTTGTCGACGACCGCGTGGGTGCTTGTGTCGATGACCCAGACGGCCCCAGGTTGTGCCCCGTGTGCACCATGAGCCGCACCCTTGTGCGCAGGAGAGCCGCTCGCCTGAGCAGGCTCGCCATTGTTGGTCACCCAGGCGAACTTGCCGTCGGGCGATACCTGCACATTGTGCGGCGCCTGGCCGACGGGCACGCTGGCCAGCTTCTCGAACGAAACGGGGTCGTGCACGCTGACCATGTCAGCGCCCTCGTTGGCCACATAGACCTTGTCGGCGGCGAAGCTGGTGCTGGACCAGACCAGAAGGGCCATCTGCACCCCGGTCAAAAGCCACTTGTTTTTTCTTGCATTCATGAGACGTCCTTGTTGAGAAATTCAGTTGAAGAAAGCCGATCTGCAGCGTCATGTCCAGGTCATTTCCCTGACGCTGAATTCGCCATCGGCTGTGTCTTGCGCAGGCGCGGGAAGAATCGGGGAATGGACTGGGCGTAGGCGTCGTAGTCCGCGCCGAACTGCTGGCGCATCTCGTTCTCTTCGGTGATGGCGAGCCGCCCGTACATCAGGAGCAGGACCGGAAACATGAGCAGGGTCAGCAGGGTCGGCCACTGCAGCAGGAAGCCCAGCAGGATCAGCACGAAGGCCACGTATTGCGGATGGCGGATGCGGGCGTACGGCCCGGTGGTTGCCAGGGAGTGCTTGCGCTGCGCGTGGTACAGCACATGCCACGCGCTGGACAGCAGGTAGAAGCCGTACCCCAGAAAGACGTAACTGGCCAGATGCAAAACACCGAAATGGGGATCCCCTGTTTCGCCCAGCAAGGTGGACCACAGGTGGCCGGTGTTGTGAGTCAGCAGGTCAAGACCGGGAAACCGTGTCGCCAGCCATCCCGACAGCAGGTAGATGGTCAGTGGAAAACCGTACATCTCCACAAACAGGGCCACGATGAAGGCGGAGAAGGCGCCAAAGCTGCGCCAGTCGCGCGTGGTGGCCGGCTTGAAGAAGCTGAAGGCGAACAGAATGAAGACGGCCGAGTTGAGGGCCACCAGAAGCCACAGGCCATAGCCTGATTCACCGTGATTCATGGCTGTTCTCCTGGTGTTTCTGGTCTGGTCCATCAGCACCTGTGTGATGACCATGTCCGCCATGGCCGCGGTGCATGAACAGATGCATCAGTGGGCAGATCAGGATCAGCAGATATGGCCAGGCGCCAAAGATGTGTGCCCGGTGCTCCACAAACAGAAAGAATGCCGCGACCGCACCCATCACCATCAGGCCGACGCCATAGCGTGTGCGCCACAGGTTCCTGGGTGGGTCCGCTTGGGGGGATGTCGGGTGTTTCATCTCATGCCTTCACGGTGTAGCGCAGCATCATTCCCGCTTCCGCGTGTTCCAGCGTGTGGCAGTGGAAGACGTAGTCCTGGTCGCCCGCGTGCGGGTGGGCGAAGTCGATGGCGATCCGCACCGATTCGCCGGGCCACACGTGCACGGTGTCGATAACGCCCTGGTCCTGCGGCAACAGGCCTCGTGCGCCCGCCAGCTCGCGCACGGTTGCGGGGCTGCCCAGGCGCTCGACCACCCGGAACAAGAAGCCGTGAAGGTGCATGGGGTGGGGCATGCTGCGTTCGGCGTTTTCGATCAGCCAGTTCTCGCGGGCTCCCTGCTGCACGCTCAACGCCGCCACTTTGGGATCGAAGACCAGGCCATTGATCGTCCAGTTGCCTTTGTCGTTGTGCCCGAGTTGCATGCGCCGCACCGGGTTCTCGGCGGCGGGGACAGCGGGCAGGCTGGACAACACGGTGGGCATGCGCCGCTCGTATTTGGTGGACGGCTTCACGTCGATGCGCATCAGCGCGCGCGCGTCGCCCTCCATGGCCATCGAGTGAGAGGGTTCTGCCGCGTGTGCGGCGCCGTGCTGGCCATGGCCCATGTGGGCCATGGGTGGTGCAGCATGGCCTGCGTGGCCCATGTCATGACCGCCTTCGTTGTGCATCGGGTCGAAGGTGAGCGAGGCCAGCGTCACAGGCAGGGCCGGGTCGGCTTCCCGCAAGTCCACCAGCACGTCCAGGCGTTGACCGGGGGCGATGAAGGTCTGGTCGATGCGCAGCGGCTGGGCCAGCAAGCCACCGTCGGTGCCCGCCAGGAAAAAGCTGAGAGGGCGCCCGCCTTGCACGAAGGCCAGGCGGTAGTTGCGTGCGTTGCTGCCATTGAGGATGCGGAAGCGCACGATTCGGCGCCCGGCCTCGATGAAGGGGCGTTCCGTCAGATTGACCAGCAAGCGGTCCCCCACCCAGCCTCCAAATGACTGGGCAGCCGTGGGCGCATAGCGCAATCGCCCCTGCGCATCGAACTCGCGGTCCTGCAGCACCAGCGGGATTTCGGTGTCGCCCAGGGCCAGGTCCAATTCCTTGCGCAGTGCGGTCTCGTCGTCGTCTTCCACAAACAGCAGACTGGCCAGGCCATGGTAGGCCTGCTGCGGGATGTAGCCGTGTGCATGGGGGTGGTACCAGTACATGGACGACCGATCGCGCAGGGTGAAGTCGTAGTCCATGCTGCCTCCGGGTGGTACCACCTTGAGCCCGTTGCCGTCGTTGCGCGAATCCACGCTCAGGCCGTGCCAGTGGATGACGGTCGGTTGATCAATGCGGTTGATCATCCGAACACGCATCTGATCGCCTCGGCGGGCCAGAATCGCCGGGTTCAGAAACGTCTTGCCGCGCGATTCGACGGCATAGGCCAGGATGGGTGTGCGCCGACCGGGCAGCACCTCGATCTCGCTGCGCACCACCCGTACCTCGCGGAAGTCGGACACCGGGAGCACGCCGAAGAGGCCGCTGCTACCCGGCAGGCGCAGCGGATTGGCGAAACCCGCCGCCTCTTTTTCGATGCGGGAGATCTCTTCAACCGTGGCACCGTTAGCGCAGGGGTTTGCCGCCAGAACACTTGGTGCAGCGCTGGCCGCGCTCAGTGCGCCCAGGCTGCCCATGAAGTGTCGTCGCGTGAATAGGGACATGTCAGAATTCCTGTGTTGGGTTGGGGTGTGGGCGGTATGGGCCCGTCACTTGCCCGCAGGAGGCATGGCAGCACCCGGCATGCGCTGCATCATCATTTCCATCATGGTCTGCATCATTTCTATGCGCATCTCCATCATCTGATGGTGTTTGGTCATGTCCATCATGGGCATGTCTTTCATGCCCTGCATGCCCTGCATGCCCTGCATGTTCCCCATGCCTTTCATACCCTTCATGCCTTTCATCATGGCCATGCCTTCGTGCATGGCTTTCATGTGTTCGTCCATCAAGGCTTGGCGTTCGGCAGGTGTCTTGGCGTTCATCATCTTGTCGCGCATGGCCTGCATGTTCTTCATGCGATCGTCCATGGCGGAAGCGGCTGCCGATGCAGGTGCTGAAGGGGCAGGCGCTGTTGCTGCGGCTGTGGCTGGATGGTGCAGGGCGTGCGCGGCGGCGTCAGTATCTTGTGCAGCGCTTGAACCTTGAGGGGTTGCACTCGCGCACGCGGTGAGGAACGCGGTGGCCGAGAGCGCAATGAGGGTGATGAGCTTTTTCATGATGATGAGGTCCCGTGAATGAATAGGGGGTGCCGCCAGCGTTGGCGTCACGATGGGGTTGTTCGGAAAGGGGCGGGCCACTGGGGCCGGCCAGAACGAGGGAGCGCTGATCGCGGATGCCCGCGATGCGTCCTATAAGGTCAGGCGATGGGGGCGCGCAGCGCTGGGCAAGGCCAGGTGCGCAGGTCGGTGGCTGAGCACCGGAAGTCGAACGGGAGTGGCCGAAGCCACCGTCAGCACCGGTGCCTGGGGCACCGTGGCGAACATTTCACCACCGCCATCGTTGAGGGGCTGATTCAGTTTCTGGATAGCCAGCCTGGGTTCATCGCAGAACTTGAGGCAGCCGGCGGTACCGGGATTCGGCGCTTCGTTCTGGTGAGCGTGCGCGACGGGCGTGCCGGGGGATGCCAACGAGAACGATGACTGACTGCTGCCGTCCGGCGCGTTCAGCAGACAGGCATTGGCCACACCTGCGCCCAACGCAAATAGCCACATCACCAGGATCATCGTGGTGATGTGTCGCAGTGAGCGGCGGGACAGGTGCATGTTCGTTCAGGGTTGGGGTGGTAGCCGTCCAAGGTTAAACCTTGGTGCTCTTCTCGCATTGACACAGATCAAGAAGGGCGACCATGGCGCGCAGTTCAGCGGTAGCAGTGTGCGACTGGGCGCTGCCGCGGTCGGTGGGCCACCGAACAGATCGAGCTACAGCCTTGAGCACGACGGGCTTGGTGAAATCAATGTGCGCCATGGTGAACCTGGACGCCGCGCATCCAGGCCATGAGATCGATGTGGCTGGCGGCGCTGGCGCCTGGCTCTTCTGGCTTGCCGCGCGCCTTCTTGCTGATCTGCGGCTTGTGCTGAGGCTGGTGCTCGGCCTGGCTGCCCCAGGCGAGTTTTTCCAGAATGGCGCAGTGAGGCTGGTCGTTGCCATGGCAGGCTTTCACCAACACGGAAAGCCCTTCCATCATCTGCTCGATCTCCTGGCGCTTTTCTTCCAGGTCGGCCAGGTGGCGCTGCGCCACGGCCTTCACCTCTCGGCTGCTGCGCTGCGAGTCGCCCCACAGGCCAATCAGCTCGGCCACCTGCGGGACGGAAAAACCCAGCCGTCGCGACTGTCGGATGAACCGTAGCACCGACACTTCGCGCTCGCCGTACAGGCGGTAGCCGGCATCGCTGCGCTCGGCCGCGGGCAAGAGGCCGATCTGTTCGTAGTGGCGAATCATCTTCGCCGACACGCCTGCGGCGCTGGCCGCTTCACCGATGTTCATGAGGGTATGCATGGTGTGCTCCGTGTTCCGTAGGGATGCATGAGCCGAAGGATGTACCTTGCCACCGTGGGAAGGTCAAGACCCTCGCTAGGAGGGTCTTGAATCAGGGCCTGTTCAGCGCGGCGGGTAGCCGGCGTCGGTGAAGGCTTCGAGCAGGGTTTCGCGGTCTTCGGTGCTTTTAACGGAGACGCGGTGCTGTGCCAGATCGACCTCGATTTCGCAAGCCGGATCGACCAGCTTCAAGGTGGCGCGTACTGTGGACGCGCAGTGACCACAGGTCATGTCGGGGAGATGAAATTCATGCATGAATGACTCCGTAGAAGGTTGAAGAAACCTGTACTTTCCGCGTTGCCACGGGGGCAAGGTCAAGGAGTTTTGGGGTTGTGCTTGACATCTTGGGAAGGAGAAGCATCTGGCTTCCATCCACCTTAGGTGCTCCCCCCTGTCAACCGCCTGCCTTTCTCACACCTCCCACTTCGGTGTGCTCAGCGCCAGCGATTGGACGCTGTCGTCTCTCCAAGCATTGCTGATTCCCGTTCAGCGCGGGGACTTGCGCTCAGGCGGCGTACGACTGCACCGAAGCGGATGGCACGCCGAACGCGCGCATCGAGAAGCAAATCACTCGCAAGCCTTGACCTTCCCATCGTGGTCATCTTTAACCTTTGCTTCTACACACATTCCTAGGAGAAGTTCCATGACCGCCAATGTCCTCCAACAAAGCGCTGGTCCATCTGGGTCTGCGCTGACTCGGCTGAGTTTTCCTGTTGAAGGCATGACTTGTGCCTCTTGCGTCGGCCGAGTCGAACGCGCGCTGAAAGCGGTCCCAGGCGTGCAGGCCGCTGCGGTCAACCTAGCCACAGAACGCGCTGACGTCACCTTCACTGGCGAGGCCGATCCAATGGCGGCTGTCCGCGCCATCAAGAGCGCCGGCTACAACGTCCGCGAAGAGACCACCGAGCTCGCAATCGAGGACATGACATGTGCCTCCTGCGTGGGCCGGGTCGAAAAGGCGCTCTCGCAGATACCGGGCGTACTCGAAGCCAACGTCAACCTGGCGACCGAGCGCGCTCGAGTTCAACACGTCGCAGGCGTTGTCTCATTGGCTGACCTTGAAGCAGCGGTCCTAAAGGCGGGTTACAGATCCCGGCGCTCGTCAGCCGAAACTGTGGCCTCAAGCGATCAGGAGGCAGAGCGCCGGGAGAGCGAGGCGCGAGCACTGAGGCGCTCACTTCTCGTAGCAGCCACACTTACCTTGCCTGTCTTCATCCTGGAGATGGGCTCCCACCTCATTCCTGCCATGCATCACTGGGTGATGGGAACCCTGGGTCAGGAGACGAGCTGGTACGTGCAGTTCGTGCTCGCCACCCTCGTTCTGTTCGGCCCGGGCTTGCGCTTCTTCCAAAAGGGCGTGCCAGCGTTGCTTCGCGGCGCCCCCGACATGACCTCGCTGGTCTCGGTCGGCACGGCGGCGGCTTACGGCTATTCGCTCGTCGCAACCTTCATACCCGACGCGCTGCCGGAAGGCACCGCCAACGTCTATTTCGAAGCCGCTGCAGTCATCGTTACCCTTATCCTGCTTGGGCGCGTGCTGGAGGCGCAAGCCAAGGGGCGGACGTCGCAGGCGATCAAACGACTGGTCGGACTTCAGGCCAAGACCGCGCGGGTCGAGCGCAATGGAACCACTGTGGAGATCCCGCTCGATGAGGTGAGGACCGGTGACGTCGTGCTCGTTCGTCCGGGCGAGAAAGTTCCGGTCGATGGCGAGGTCGTCGAAGGCTCCTCCTACGTTGACGAAAGCATGATCACCGGCGAGCCAGTGCCCGTGTTCAAAGGGATGGGCGCCGAAGTCGTGGGAGGCACCATCAACAAGACGGGCGCTTTTAGTTTCCGCGTCACCAAGGTGGGTGCGAACACGGTTCTCGCGCAGATCATCCGCCTCGTCGAAGAAGCGCAGGGCTCCAAGCTGCCCATCCAGGCGTTGGTCGACAAGGTGACCATGTGGTTCGTCCCCGCGGTGATGGCAGCGGCCACGCTGACCTTCTTGATTTGGCTGATCTTCGGTCCTGACCCGGCTCTGACCTTTGCGCTGGTAAATGCGGTAGCAGTTCTCATCATCGCCTGCCCGTGCGCCATGGGGCTGGCCACGCCGACTTCAATCATGGTCGGCACGGGCCGCGCCGCCGAACTCGGCATTCTCTTTCGCAAGGGCGAAGCCTTGCAGGCGCTGCGCGATGTGAGCGTCATCGCGCTCGACAAGACAGGCACGTTGACCAAAGGACGTCCCGAATTGACAGACCTCGTTCCCGCCCAAGGATTCGAGTACAACGAGGTACTCGCACTCGTCGCCGCGGTCGAGACTCGCTCCGAGCACCCGATTGCAGAAGCAATCGTCGCAGCCGCAAAGCAGCGGAGCATCACGCTCGCACCCGTTGAAGGCTTCGACGCTACACCGGGCTACGGCGTGACAGCCAAAGTCGCAGGTCGCACCGTCGCCGTTGGAGCAGACCGGTTCATGACCCAGATCGGCCTTGATGTGGCGAGCTTCCTGCCGACCGCCCGGCGCCTCGGCGAGCAAGGCAAGAGCCCGCTCTATGCCGCAATCGACGGCCGCTTGGCGGCGGTGATCGCGGTCGCCGATCCAATCAGGGAAACGACGCCCGAAGCAATCAAGGCGCTGCACGCGCTCGGACTCAAAGTCGCGATGATCACCGGTGACAACGCAGCTACAGCAGCGGCAATCGCCAAACAGCTCGGCATCGACGAAGTCGCGGCTGAGGTCCTGCCCGACGGCAAAGTCGCGGCGCTGAAGAAGTTTCGGATCAATGGCGCCCGGGTTGCATTTGTGGGCGACGGTATCAACGACGCGCCTGCGCTCGCCGAAGCGGACGTTGGGCTCGCCATCGGCACTGGAACCGATGTGGCGATCGAGGCGGCTGACGTGGTGCTGATGGCGGGCGACCTGCGTGGCGTTCCGAATGCCATCGCGCTCAGCAAGGAGACGATCCGCAACATCAAGCAGAATCTTTTCTGGGCCTTCGCCTACAACGCCCTGCTGATTCCTGTCGCGGCCGGCGCGCTCTACCCGGTGAACGGCGTATTGCTTTCGCCGATCTTCGCCGCGGCCGCGATGGCTCTCTCCAGCGTCTTTGTGCTCGGCAACGCGCTGCGGCTCAAGCGCTTCAGGGCACCCATGACGGTGGAGGCCCGCACCGAGGCGACATCTTCCATGCCACGCCTGGGCAGTGAGCATTGATCCCTGGCCGAAACAACGCCTGGTTTGACACAGTTCCTGACGTGCTGCCCAGAGCTGCCGGCTCAGCGACCAGCGCTGGGCCAGTGGGGGTGCTGGTCATCCACCACAAAGGCATGGGCATGGCGCACACGAACCCCATCGCGAACAGCATCCAGCGTGTGTGAGTGCCCGGGCGGCAAGTCGGGATGTTCGTGTTCGATCACCTCAGGGGCTTGAGGTGGCCAAACCATCGTGGTGACCCAGACAGCCAACGCGCCTGCGAAGCCCAGGCCTACGAACGCTGCTGTCATCCCGAAGCGTGTCCCCAGCCATCCGGCAAGGGGATAGAACAACAACCAGCAGGCATGCGACAACGCAAACTGAGCAGCAAAAAGCGCCGGCCGATCCCCAGCTTGCGCGGACCGCCGCAACAACCGGCCAGAGGGCGTCTGAGCGGTGGAGTAACCCAGACCGAGCACGAACCAAAGGACCATCAGGGAAGTGTGTCCGACCACCAAGTTTCCAGCGAACAGGCCCACCACCATCACTCCGATACCGCCGAGCATGGCTGTGCGGTCACTCCATTTCTCCAACAGGCGCGGCAAGCCCAATGCAGCCACCATGGAGCCGGCACCGAAACTGGCCAAGGCCAGGGCCACTGCGCTCTGGGTCAAGCCAAACCCCGCTTGAACGATGAGCACCGTATTGACAAACACCATGGAGCCCGCGGCAGCTACGCCCGCGCTGATGGCCAGCAAGCCCCGTAGCCGGGGAGTTGCCAAGTAAATGCGCAACCCGCGTGTGGTGCGGTCGTAGATGCCGCGCCGCTGCGAAACCGGAGGCGTCGGAAGCGCCACGGACACCACCAACGCCGCAGAGACCAGGAACCCCACCACCGTGCCAGCAAACAGGTCGTGAAAGCTGACAACCGCGAGCAAGGCGGCCGCCAGCATGGGACTGATCAGGCTTTCCATGTCGTACGCCAATCTCGAGAGCGACAGAGCCTTGGTGTATTCCTTCTCATCCGGCAGGACATCAGGGATGGTGGCCTGAAAGGTGGGGGTGAAGGCGGCTGATGCCGCCTGCAACACAAAGATCAGCACATACACCTCCCACACCTGGGAAACGAAGGGCAGCAGCAGCGCGACCGCTGCGCGTATCAGATCCAATGCAACCAGCATGGCAGGACTTCCTGCGCGAGCACAACCTGGTCTGCAGCATGAGCCGGCGCGGCAACTGCCACGACAACGCCGTGGCCGAGAGCTTCTTCCAACTGCTCAAGCGCGAACGCATCCGCCGCCAGATCTACCGAACCCGCGATGACGCCAGAGCCGACGTCTTCAACTACATCGAGATGTTCTACAACCCCAAGCGGCGTCATGGCACCGCCGGCGACACTTCGCCGGTCGAGTTCGAACGACGCCATTCCCAACGGCTCACGGGTGTCTAGGAAATCCGGGGCGATTCAGGCAGACACCGCTTACTACTTCGCTGCATCGGCGGTGGATGCCGTCAAGAAGGATGTGGTCGCGCCGTTTGAGCCGATCAACTTCGACAAGTTGCCGGCGGTGTTCAAGGAGCCTTCCGGCAAATGGTTCACGATCCACACCCTCAACATCGCCTTCCTGGTGAACAAGGCGCTGGTGAAGAACGTTCCCACGGGCTGGGCCGACCTGCTCAGGCCGGAGTTCAAGAGCTCCGTGGTCTATCTGGACCCCCGTTCCACCGGCGTGGGGCAGGTCATGGCTTTCGCAGCGGCGTACGCCAATGGCGGCAGCGTCGACAACATCCAGCCGGGCATTGATTACCTCGCCAAGCTTCATGCCGCTGGCAATGTGCAGCGCGTGGAAGGCACCACGCCCTATGCGAAGTTCCTCAAGGGGGAGATTCCCATCTGGATCAGCTATGAGAACGATGGCCTGAAAGCGAAGTACACCGACGGCATGGGTGACGCCGCGGAGGTCGTGATTCCCAAGGAAGCCAGCGTGGCCGCGCCCTATGCCATCAGCCTGGTCAAGGGCGGGCCGAACCCGAACGCGGGCAAGCTCTGGCTCAACTTCATCATGAGCGAGATCGGGCAGTCGCTGTTTGCGCAAGGCTTTGTGCGTCCCGCTGTTCCAGGGGTCACGCTTTCGCCCGATGTCCAGGCCCGCATGCCGGCAGCTCCCCAGTTGCGACCGCTCGACGTGATCAAGGCCTCTGCGCAGAAGCCCGAAGTCGATCGGCTGTGGGCCCAGGCGGTGCTGAACCGGTGAGGACCTACGGTGCCTGGCCAGCGTGGCTGTTTCTGCTGGCCTTCTTCGTCGCGCCCTTGATGGCCCTGGTGCCCGAGGCATTTGCCGGAGGCGGCATCGCGTTCGGAGCCTTGCTGGACGACGGCATCTTCCTGCAGGCCGCGCGGAATTCGGTGCTGCTGGGACTGACCTCGGGGGCAGTGTCTGCCCTGGTGGGAACGCTGATTGCCCTGGAACTGGCCAGGCAGCCCGAGCATCGGCGCCAGTGGCTCATGACGTTGTTGGGACTGCCTTTGGCGTTCTCCGGCCTGGTCATTGCCTACGGGTTCATCCTGGCGTTTGGCCGGTCGGGCTTCGTCACCCAGCTGCTGGCCATTGGTGGTGCCGACCCCGCGGCGGTCGGTAGCTGGATCTACACCGTGTTCGGCCTGTCGTTCGCCTACTGCTACTACCTGATTCCCCGCGTGGCACTCACCTTGTATCCGGTCTTCGCAAATCTGGACCCGGGGCCTTACACCGCTGCGCGCACGCTGGGTGCCACCCGTTGGCAGGCCGCTCGGGACACCGTGGTTCCGGAGGTGGCGCCTTCGGTGTTTGCCAACGGGTGCCAGGTTGCCGCCCTGGCCATGGGCACCTATGGAACGGCGTTGGCGTTGGTGGGCACGCAGCTCAACATTCTTCCGCTCATGTTGTACGCCAAGGTGGGAGACGGCGGTTCTGACTTCGCGGGCGCGGCCGCGATGTCCCTGGTGCTCATGGCACTGTGTGTTCTGACTTTGGGAGTGGGCGATGTTGTTGCACGCCAGCGGGAACGATTGGTCGCAGAAGGCCACTGAAGCCCTCGGATTGCTGGCCCTTCGCCAGCAGGGCCCCGGGCGACACCGCCAGCCCGTGGCGCTGATCGGGCCGGGCGACGGGAAGGCCTTGGAGTGCTCGGCCGCAGAACGTGTCGCTGGGCACC
Organism: Hydrogenophaga sp.; assembly: GCA_025458545.1. The sequence goes on along the minus strand of JALOSH010000009.1, from coordinate 6,476 downwards.
TCGCAGCCGCGGGCATGGTCATTCTTTGCGGTGGGCGCGGAGGGGTCATGGAAGCCGCTGCCCGGGGAGCGGCCCAGGCGGTCGGGCTGTTGCCGGGCGACGATGCGAGCGAGGCCAATCCATGGTTGACGCTGGCGTTGCCCACCGGGATGGGTGAAATGCGCAACGCGCTGATTGCCCGCAGTGCCCTGTGCCTGGTTGCGATTGGTGGCGGAATGGGCACGCTCTCGGAAATGGCGTTCGGCCTGAAATGGGGAAAACCCGTTTTCACCCTGTACGAAGAGGTTCGGCTTCCCGGTGCCCGGTCCGTGCAAAGCGTTGACGAGTTGTTGGCTCGGGTGGCGGAGGCAATGCTGGACTGAGCTTCCCTGCGCGGGTTCAAGGACCGCCTGCGGCATGCCGGCAAGGAACCCGGCTCGGGCGCCGGTCAGTCGATCAACTGCCCGCCTTCGCGGAACCTGTATGGACCGTCGTATGCGCCGATCACGGCGGTGTGCGTCACCAGGCGGCCCGCCTTCCACAGGTGCAGCTGGTAGCCCGGGGGCTCCATGGCAAAGCAGTCGGGCCCGTCCTCCTGCAGATCCAGCGCCACCTGGTGGGCAGGGCTCGGGCAGGTGGAGGCCGCCGTTCCCCCGAAGCGGCATTGGATGCTGCGGTGCAGATGACCGCACACAACGCGCTCCACATGGCGGTGGCGGTGCAGGATCTCTTCCAGGCCTTCCCCGCCCAACAGGCCGATGGCGTCCATGTGGGCAATGCCGGTGACAAATGGAGGGTGGTGCATGGCGATGAGTGCGGGCCTGGTGTCCTCCGCCAGCCGTGCATCCAGCCAGGCCAGCCGCTGTTCACAGAGCTGGCCGTGGCCGTGTCCTGGCACGACCGTATCCATCGCGATCAGGCGCAGCGGCCCCAGGTCCACCGTGTACTGCAGGAATTCGCCAGTCCGCTCCAGATAACGGAAGCGCGGCCCGCTGAAGGCTTCGCGCAAGGCCGTGCGCTCGTCGTGGTTTCCCGCCACCAGATACATCGGCATGGTGAGCGGGGCCAGGAGGTCCCGCAGCAGGGCATAGTCTTCGGGTCTGCCGTGGTCGACCAGGTCACCCGTGAGCAGGATGGCATCGGGCAGGCGGGGCAGTTTCATGACGTGGCGCACGCAGTTGGCGAGCATGCCGGCCGTATCGACAATGCCGTAGGCAAGCCTCCCGTTGGCCTTGATGTGGGTATCGGTGATCTGGGCAATCAGCATTCGGCACTCTCCCGATAGGCCTCGATGCGCAGACCGACCGCTTCGCCGGGGGAGACGTGGATCCGGGGAGACAGCTTGACTACCACCTCTTCGCCCGAGCTCATCCTCACCTGCACGCGCTGGTGATCGCCCAGGAACAGCGCTGCAGTCACCTGTCCGTTCAGCTCGCCCTGGTTTGCCGGCGTGAGAACGGCGTCCTCGGGCCGGAAGTTCCGGGTGCCAACGGTGTTCAGGGAGCCGATGAAGTCGGCAACGAACGCGTTGGCCGGATTGAAATAGATCTCGCGGGGGGTTCCGATCTGGGCGATGCGGCCCCGGTCCATCACCGCAATGCGATCGCCGAGCGCCATGGCTTCGGCCTGGTCGTGGGTGACGTACACCGCCGTGATGCCCAGGCTGCGCAGCAATGCGTTGATGTCGGCCCGCAGGGTTTCACGCAGGCGGGCGTCGAGCGCGGTGAGCGGTTCGTCGAGCAGCAGCACGCGGGGCCGGGGCGCGATGGCCCGGGCCAACGCGACACGCTGCTTCTGACCGCCCGAGAGCTGGTGCACCTGGCGTGCGGCCAGTGGCTCGATGTGCATCATGCCCAGCATCTCCTGAACGCGCCGTTCCTGCTCTGCGGCAGGGAGTTTGCGTACCTTCAGGCCGTAGGCGATGTTCTCCCGCACGCTCATGTTCGGGAACAGGGCATAACTTTGAAACACCATGCCCACGCGGCGGTGCTCGATGGGCAGGTGGGTCACGTCCTCGTCGTTGAACAGCACCCGCCCGCTGTCGGGCATCTCCAGACCCGCGATCAGGCGCAGCGTCGTGGTCTTTCCACAGCCAGATGGTCCGAGGAGCACCAGGGTCTCGCCGGCCTCGACATCGAGGCTCGTGGTTTCGAGGACCCGCTGTTGGCGGTAGTTCTTGGTGCAGGCTTGCAGCCGGATGCGGACACGCTGGGTGCTTGGGTTGGACGTCATGAAGTGGGCTTTCGGGCGCTGGCCAGCTGCAACGCCACCAGCAACGGAACGATCATCAGGAAGAAAAGGATGGTGTACGCGCTGCCGACCTCGATGCGCAGCGATGCATAGGCGTCGGCCAGCCCAACGGGCAGGGTTTGGGTGAACGGCGTGTGCAGCAGCAGCGTCATGTTGAATTCCCCGATGGACAGGGTCAGCACCATGAGCGCGCCGGCGAGGATGCCGGAGCGGCAGTTGGGCAGAACAATCCCGAAAAAGCGCTGCGTGAACGATGCCCCCAGGCTGCGCGCGCCTTCCTCCAGGGTGTGCATGTCCACCGACAGCATCACCGCCAGCACCGACCGGACCATGAACGGCAGTGTGAACAGCACATGCCCCACAAGCACGAATGTCCAGTGCGTTCTGAATTCGCCCAGGGCTCCGTAGGCGACGATGAGCGCCAGTCCGGTTGCAATGCCGGGCAGCGCCACCGGCAGCATGAGCAGCTCCTCGATGGCCCTCGCAAGCTTTCCCTGCGCGCGCGAAAGAACGTAGGCCGCGGGGACCCCCACCACCAGGGTGCAGGCCAGGCAGGCCAGAGCGATGCCCATGGAAAGCCAGAGGCTGCCCTGGTAGTCCGTCCAGACCTTGATCACCCATTTCAACGTGAGTCCGCTCGAGAGGCCTTCGAACTGGTTGTTGGTGAGTCCGGTCAGCACCGACAGAGCAATCGGAACGATGAGGAACGCCGCCACGCAGACGGTGAAGCCCAGCAGAACCCAGAACAGGGGTTTGCGTTTCGAGGCACGGATGGGCGCCGGTGCTGACATGGGGCGCGGCTCCATCAGGCAGCGGCTGCAACGGTGTTGCCTGCGAGCGAACGGGCAAAGGCCAGCGCTGCCCAGGTAACGGCTCCCAGAACGAACGACAGCGCTGCTGCCATGGCGATGTTGGCCTGCAGCGTGAACTCGGTGTAGATGATCATGGGCAGCACATCGATGCGGGTGGCCAGGGTGAATGCTGTACCGAAGGCCCCCATGGATGTGGCGAAGCAGATGGCGCCCGCCGCGAGCAGGGCCGGTTGCAGGCCGGGAACCAGCACGTCGCGCAGCACCCGCCAGTTCGAGGCGCCCAGCGAACGCGCGGCCTCGACCAGTCTGGGGTCCAGCTTCTCGGCCGCGGCCATCACGGTCAGGATGGTCCGAGGAATGGAGAAGTACAGGTAGCCGACAAACAACCCGACCATGGAATAGGCGAACACCACGCGCTCACCCATCAGGGCCTCGGTGGCGAGCGGGATCAATCCCTGGCGGCCTCCGAGCATGATCACCATGAACCCGATCACGACCCCAGGGAAGGCCAGTGGCAGCGTGAGCATGGCCGTCAGCAGTTGCCGCCCGGCAAACGCATGCTGCGCCAGAAACACGCCGGCCACCGCAGAGATTACGAGCGTGGCCAGGGTGACCGCGCCGGACAGCAGCACCGTGGAGAGCATGCTGCGCAGGTAGCGCGGCTCAGTGAACGCCGCGCTGTAGGCAGACCACCCCAGCTCGCCGCTGCCGCCGATGAACAGCAGGCGGGCGAGCGGGATGGCGAAGAACACCAGAAAGACAACCGCGCACGGCAGCATCAGGCCGACCAGCCAGGCGCGGTCGGTTCGCATCAGCCCACTTCCTTCTGGTAGCGCTCACCAATCGACTTGGCTGCCACCGCCAGGCGCTGCACGTCAATGGCCTGGGCCCGCTGGTAGTCCGCATCGGGCAGGAAACGCTTCTTCACTTCGGCGGACATGGCAGCAGAAAACACCGGGCGCAGGTAGGCGTTCGCCCAATGGCTCTGCCCTTCGTCCGACAGCACGAAGTCGAGCAGCTTTTTGCCCTGCTCGGGATTGGGGCCGCTTTTGACCAGGGCCATCACATAGGGCAGCTGCTGCGTGCCTTCCTGCGGGATCACGAAGACGGTGGGCGCCTGGTCGCTGTACTGGGCACGGTAGGCGTTGAAGTCGTAGTCGATCAGGATGGGGATCTCGCCGGACAGCACGCGGGCGTAGGCAGTCTGTGTGGGGACGATGGGGTTGTTGGCCTGCAACTGCTTGAAGTATTTGATGCCAGCGTCCAGGTTTTCGTAGCTGCCGCCGAGCGCCAGGTTGGCCGAAATCACCCCGACCTGTCCCACCGCTGCACTGCCGGGGTTCAGGTAGCCCACCAGGCCCTTGTAGTCGGGCTTGAGCAGGTCGGCCCAGCTGCGGGGAACCGGCTTGCCCTGCAGCGCCTGCGTGTTGACGAAAAAGCCCAGGGTGCCGGAATGGATGGTGAACCAGGCGCCCTCCGCATCCTTGAGGGACGCCGGAATCTCGGCCCAGCGCTGCGGTTTGTACGGCTCGATGACGCCCGCGGTCTTGGCCTGCGGACCCACCTGACCGCCCAGGTACACCACGTCGGCCACCGGTTTGGCCTTCTCGGCAATCAGCGTGGCCAACGCCTGTCCGGAGTTCTTGTTGTCCGGCGGCACCTGGATGCCCAGGCGCTGGTTCACCATGCGCAGCATGCCGCCCCAGTCGGCCCACTCGGGCGGGCAGTTGTAGCAGATGGCCCGGGATGTCTGGGCCCAGGCGGGCAGGGCAGAGGTGGCGCCGGTTGCGGCAGCAGCCAGGAGGAGTTCGCGGCGATTCATCATCGGATGTCCTTTCGAGGGAGGAGGGAAGGAGCGGGCGGGGGGGAGATGTCGGACAGGGACCGGGGGAGGGCGCCCGTGGGTCTTGCAGCGGTGTGCAGGCCGGCCGCGCTGCCGCCCAGGCGCAGCGTGTGGGGCAGCAGGGCCGGTGCGAGATACCGCTCGCCGCCGAGCAGGCGCATCAGCAATTCGACGGCGGTGCGGCCAATGTCGGCCATGGGTTGCACGACCGTGGTGAGGACCGGCGTCACCCACTCGCCCACGCGCACACCGTCGAAGCCCGCCATGGCAATGTCGTCCGGTACCCGCAGGCCCAGGCTGCGCAGATCGCGCATCGTGGTCAGCGCCAACTGGTCGTTGGAGCAGAACAGCGCTGTGGGAGGGTGACGCCTGCTCAGCAGGTCCTGCAGACCGGCGCGCGTGTCGGTGGCGTTGAAGGCGACTTCCAGGGGCGGGCTGGCGGCGTGCCCTGACGCCTGCATCGCCTCCGTGTATCCCAGGTAGCGCTGGCGAGACCGGTCCGACTGCTGGAACTGCCCCGCAACCATGTGGATGCGTCGATGTCCCAGGGCCAGGAGATGTTCCACCATCTGGCGGCTGGCCAGGCGGTTGTCAACGCTCACCGAGGGGCGAGCATGCCGCTTGCTGCTGGAAGGCTCGGGCTGGTTGAAGACCAGCACATACGGAATTCCCTCGGCGTCGAGCTTGTCGAGCACATCGCTGCGTTGCGCGTCGGCCACCGTGAGAATGAGGCCGTCCACCCGCTGCTGCAACAGGCGCTCGCTGACCTGTTCTTCCTGTTCAACCCGGTAACCCGTGGTGGCGAGCACCATGGCGTGGTCCCGGTCGTGGATGGCCGCCTCCATGCCTTGAAGGCATTCTGCGAACACGGGGTGGTTTAGGGACGGCAGCAGCACACCGATGGTCTTGGTCCGCGTGGCGCGAAGCTGGCGACCGATGCGGTTGGGGCGAAACCCGACGACTCTGGCCGCCTCCAGCACCCCTTTGGCGGTTTGGCTGCTCACCCGTCCGCTGGCGTTCAGCGCCCGCGAGACGGTGGCCACGGACACGCCGGCTGCGGAAGCAACGTCCCGAATGGTGGCAGTCTTCAGCGCGGACGACGGGCTGGGTGGATTGGAGATAGGCATGGATGAAAAGCTGGGATCGCTGCTGCGAAAACGTTTTCATCATTTCGTTGGTTCGTGAAACCTTTGTGACGGTTCAAGATGTTTCCAGCACGGGTGACCAAGTCCAACTATCCGACTGGCAGGCGGTTGCACTTGAGGAACGCTGTTGGGAGCACTACGGTCTCGGTGGGCATGCTGACCTAGTGGGGGGGCTTGCAAACTCTTTCCGAGAATCCCTTTTTTGCGCGCGCGCATGCACGCGCGCGCATTTTTTTTAAAGGGGGTTTCCAGAAGGGCGAGCGAGCGCTCAATTTTCGATGCAGCAAAATTTTTGAGGCACTGCGCAGGTCGTCCAAGACGATACGGATTCGGCCCGGACTGCGTCCGCCTGGAGGACGGCGGCGAAGAATGGCGTTGCGCGCTGGCCATTGACGAGCACCCGCTGGTCAAGCGATGGGTGCGCAACTTGGATTCCGATCCCGTGGC
>JALOSH010000162.1 GCA_025458545.1 Hydrogenophaga sp. | reverse complement strand
TTGCGTGCCGACATGGACGCGCTGCCGATGACCGAAGACAACGACTTCGCCTGGCGCTCCACCCGGCCGGGCCTGATGCACGGCTGCGGCCACGATGGCCACACCGCCATGCTCATCGGCGCGGCGCGGTACCTGGCCGCCACGCGGCAGTTCAACGGCACCGCGGTGCTGATCTTCCAGCCGGGTGAAGAAGGCTTTGCCGGCGCCAAGGCCATGATCGACGACGGCCTGTTCGAGCGCTTCCCGGTGCAATCGGTCTATGCCATGCACAACTGGCCGCAGATGAAGCCGGGCTCGGTGGGCATCAACGCTGGGCCCATGATGGCAGCCGCCGACCGCATCACCATCGACATCAGCGGCAAGGGCGGCCACGGCGCGCACCCCTACCAGACGGTGGACCCGGTGCTGGTGGCGGCGCACATCATCACCGCGGTGCAGAGCATCGTTTCGCGCAACGTGCGGGCGCTCGACCAGGCGGTGATCAGCCTGTGCTCCCTGCAGGCCGGCGACCCCGGCGCGTTCAGCGTGGTGCCGGGCAAGGCGACGCTGGTGGGCACGGTGCGCAGCTTCAGCGCCGATGTGCAGGCCCTGCTGGAGCGGCGTTTGCAAGAGGTCTGCACCGGCGTGGCCATGGGTTTGGGCGCCACCGCCCATGTGCGCTACGAACGGGTCTACCCGGCCACCATCAACACCCGCGCCGAGGCGCGTTTTGCGGCCGACGTGGCGCGCCACCTGGTGGGCCACGACCATGTGGACGATGCGCTGGAGCCCAGCATGGGCGCCGAAGACTTTGCCTTCATGCTGCAGGTCAAGCCCGGCGCCTACTTGCGGCTGGGGCAGGGCACCGAGCACGGGGTGGGCAGCTGTTTCTTGCACAACACCCGCTACGATTTCAACGACGACGTGCTCCCTCTGGGTGCGGCGCTGCATGCCGGGCTGATCGAGCAGGGCATGCCCTTGACGGCTTGAAGCGGTTTTTTTTGGTTCCCCACACAACGCACAAGGAGAAACTCATGACCTTCAAAACCACCCGAACCGCTGGCCTCGTGGCCGCAGCGCTCGTCACGGCCGCAGCGGCTTCGGCGCAGACGGTGCGCATCGGCAACCAGGGCGATGCGTTGTCGATGGACCCCCACTCGCTCAACGAGACCACGCAGCTGAGTGTGGTGGGCAATGTGTACGAGCCGCTGGTGGGCCGCGACCAGAACCTGCGCTTGACGCCACGCCTGGCCACGAGCTGGAAACAGATCACGCCCAATGTGTGGCGCTTCGAGTTGCGCAAAGGGGTGACGTTCCACGATGGCAAACCTTTCACCGCCGACGATGTGGTGTTCAGCCTGGCACGCGGCGCGGGTGAGGGTTCCGACATGCGCAGCTACACCAACGACATCAAGGAAGTGCGCAAGGTCAACAGCCACGCGGTGGACATCGAGACCAAGGCGCCGTTCCCCATCCTGCCCGACGTGCTCACCTTCTTCTACATGATGAGCAAGGCCTGGAGCGAGGAAAACCAGGCCACCCGGCCGGTCGATCGCCGCAAAGGCGTCGAAAACGCGGCTTCGTTCCGCGCCAATGGCACCGGTCCTTACCGGCTGCGTGAACGCCAGCCCAACGTCAAGACCACCTTTGTGCGCAACGGTGCCTACTGGGGCAAGATCGAAGGCAATGTGGTGAACGTGGAGTACACGCCGATTGGCAACGATTCCACCCGCGTGGCGGCGCTGTTGTCGGGTCAGGTGGATGTGATCGAGCCGGTACCGGTGCAGGACTTGGCACGTATCAACGCCAGCGGCAAGACCAAGGTGTTGCAGGGCCCCGAGCTGCGGACCATCTTCCTGGGCATGGACCAGAAACGCGACGAGCTGCTGTATTCCAGCGTGAAGGGCAAGAACCCGTTCAAGGACAGGCGCGTGCGCCAGGCCTTCTACCAGGCCATCGACATCGTGGGTATCCAGCGGAGTGTGATGCGCGGTGCCTCGCGCCCGACGGCGCTGATGGTCGGCCCCGGCATCAACGGATTCGCGGCCGACATGGACCAGCGTCTGCCTTACGACGTCGAGGCGGCCAAAAAGCTGTTGGCCGAGGCCGGTTATCCCGACGGCTTTGAAGTCAGCATGAACTGCCCGAACGACCGCTATGTGAACGACGGCGAGATCTGCCAGGCGGTGAGCGCCAGCCTGGCCAAGGTGGGGGTGCGGGTGCGGCTGCAGGCCGAAACCAAGGGCACCTACTTCCCCAAGATCCTTCGGCGCGACACCAGCTTCTACCTGCTGGGCTGGACGCCCAGCACCTACGACGCGCACAACGCACTGAACGCGCTGACCCGCTGCGTGGACGACAAGGGCGCCGGCCAGTTCAACCTGGGTGCTTACTGCAACCCCAAGCTGGATGAGCTGACACTCAAGATCCAATCGGAAACCGACCAGGCGAAACGCAATGCACTGATCAAAGAAGCCTTCAAGCTGCACGCCGATGACATCGGCCACCTGCCGCTGCACCAGCAGGCGCTGGCCTGGGGTGTGGCGAACAACGTGAGCCTGGTGCAACTGGCCGACAACGTCATGCCGTTCCGCTACATGAACGTGAAGTAAGCACCCCCGCGCCGCCTGCGGCGCCACCCCCTCAAGGGGGCGCCAACAGCGGCCCGGCGGAGCCGGTTCCGCGCTGGCTCTGGTGTGAAGGCACCTCGTTGGTACAGACCTTTTCTTCAACTGAAAGTCTTCCTTTGATTGCTCTTGTTCGCCGCTGGCTCGACAGCGATGTCGGCCACAGTTTTCGCACCTCGCCCACCGCCATCGTGGCGGCGTCGATCGCGCTGGTCTGCGTGGTCTGTGCGGTGTTCGCGCCGTGGATCGCGCCGCACAACCCGTTCGATCTGGCCACGCTGGAGCTGTCGAACGCACGGCTGCCACCGGCCTGGAGCGAGGGTGGCAACCCGGCCTTCTGGCTCGGCACCGACGACCAGGGGCGCGACATCCTGTCGGCGCTGATGTACGGCGCGCGCATTTCGCTGGCGGTCGGTTTGGCGTCGGTGGTGTTGTCGGTGGTGATCGGCGTGACGCTCGGGCTTCTGGCAGGCTTTCTGGGTGGTTGGGTCGATGCTTTGCTCATGCGCGTGTGCGACGTGATGCTGTCGTTCCCGGCGATCCTGGTGGCGCTGCTGATCGCGGGCGTGGGCCGGGCGCTGTTCCCGAACGCCCACGAAACCCTGGCCTTTGGTGTGCTCATCGTGTCCATCACGCTCACCGGCTGGGTGCAGTACGCCCGCACGGTGCGCGGCTCCACGCTGGTGGAGCGCAACAAGGAATATGTGCAGGCCGCGCGGGTGACGGGTGTGGCGCCGCTGCGCATCATGCGGCTGCACGTGCTGCCCAACGTCATGGGCCCGGTGCTGGTGCTGGCCACCATCCAGGTGGCGTCGGCCATCCTCACCGAAGCCACGCTGTCGTTCCTGGGTGTCGGCGCACCGCCCACTTCGCCCTCGCTGGGCACGCTGATCCGCATCGGCAACGATTACCTGTTCTCCGGCGAATGGTGGATCACCATCTTTCCGGGCGCCATGCTGGTGGTGATCGCGCTGTCGGTCAACCTGCTGGGCGACTGGCTGCGCGACGCGCTCAACCCAAGGCTCAGATGAATCCCCCCTGCGCCGCTTCGGCTCGCCTTGCAGGCCGCAACACCACCAGAGGCGGTGTTTCTTCGGGCTGTCCAAGTCTGCGCAGGCAGACTTGGAGCCGCGGCCCTCAGCCCCCCAGGGGGACCACACCAGTGGCCCGGCAAAGCCGGTTCCACGGTGTGTGCTGGATGATTCACCCGCTCCGAACAGAGCGCATGTTTTTCGCTTGCTATGAGCCTGCTTGAAGTCAAAAACCTCGTCGTCGAGTTCCCGAACCGTCGCGGCACGCTGCGGGCGCTGGACCACATTTCTTTCGACATCGCGCCGGGCGAAATCCTGGGGGTGGTGGGTGAATCGGGCGCTGGCAAATCGCTCACCGGCGCATCCATCATCGGTCTGCTGGAGCCGCCCGGCCGGGTGGCCAGCGGCGAGATCTTGCTGGAGGGCCGCCGCATCGACAACCTGCCGCCCGAGCAGATGCGCCAGGTGCGCGGCCGTCAGATCGGTGCCATCTTCCAGGACCCGCTGACCTCGCTCAACCCGCTGTATTCGGTGGGGCGCCAGCTGATCGAAACCATCACCACCCACCTGCCGGTGACGCAGGTCGAAGCGCGCCAGCGGGCGATCCAGCTGCTGCGCGACACCGGCATTCCCGCACCCGAGCAGCGGATCGACCATTTCCCGCACCAGTTTTCAGGCGGCATGCGTCAGCGCGTGGTGATCGCCCTGGCGCTGGCCGCCGAGCCCAAGCTCATCGTGGCCGACGAACCCACCACCGCGCTGGACGTGTCGATCCAGGCGCAGATCATCATGCTGCTCAAGACCATCTGCCGCGAGCGCGGTGCGGCGGTGATGCTGATCACGCACGACATGGGCGTGATCGCCGAAACCTGCGACCGCGTGGCCGTGATGTACGCCGGGCGCATCGCCGAGATCGGCCCGGTGCACGAGGTGATCAACCAGCCCGCCCACCCCTACACCAAAGGCCTGATGGCCTGCATTCCCGACATGAGCGTGGACCGTGAACGCCTGCACCAGATCGACGGCGCCATGCCGCGGCTGAACGCCATCCCCACCGGTTGTGCCTACAACCCGCGCTGTGATCGGGTGTTCGATCGTTGCCACCAGCAGCGCCCCGAGCTGATGCCGGCCGGCGCCACGCGCGCGGCCTGCTGGCTGCATGAACAGGCGGCCGCGGTGTCGGCGGAGGCCAGCGCATGAAGTCGCTCCAGAAGGCCATGCAGAAACACGCCGAGAACAGCCGCTTGGCGAGCGCCCGGACCGACGAGCCGGTCGAGGAGATGCAGGCGGTCGAGACATCGTCGCTGCAAGAAGCCGACGAGTCGCCGGGCGTCGAGCAAGAGCAAGAGCAAGAGCAAGAGCAAGAGCAAGAGCAAGAGCAAGAGCAAGAGCAAGAGCAAGAGCAAGAGCAAGAGCAAGAGCAAGAGCAAGAGCCCGTGTCTGTGCCCGACGCCAGCCCGCTGGTGCGCGCCACCGATCTGGCCAAGACCTTCGATGTGTCCGCCCCCTGGCTCAACCGCGTGCTCGAACGCCAGCCGCGCCAGCTGCTGCGCGCGGTCGATGGCGTGAGCTTTGACATCATGAAAGGCCAGACACTGGCGCTGGTGGGCGAATCGGGTTGCGGCAAAAGCACCGTGGCGCGGCTGCTGGTGGGCTTGTACGAGCCCACCCGCGGCGGTTTTGAGTTCGACGGGCAAGACGCGCACGCGGCCTTCAAGACGCCGCAGGGGCGGCAACTGCGCCGCCGCATCCAGATGATTTTTCAGGACCCGTACGCCAGCCTGAACCCGCGCTGGCGGGTCGAGGACATCATTGCCGAGCCGCTGATCGAGCACGGGCTGCTCAGCGATGCGAACGCGCTGCGCGACCGGGTTGAAGAGCTGCTGCGCTCGGTCGGCCTGGCCGCCGCCGACCGGGTGAAGTACCCGCACCAGTTCAGCGGCGGGCAGCGCCAGCGCATCTCGATTGCGCGCGCGCTGGCCACGCAGCCGGAGTTTCTGGTGTGCGACGAGCCCACCAGCGCGCTGGACGTGAGCGTGCAGGCACAGGTGCTCAACATCATGAAGGACCTGCAACGCCAGCAGGGTCTGACCTACCTGTTCATCAGCCACAACCTGGCGGTGGTGCGCCACGTGAGCGACCAGGTGGGGGTGATGTACCTGGGGCGGCTGGTGGAGCTGGCGCCCAAGCACACCCTGTTCGACAGCCCGCGCCACCCCTACACGCGCATGCTGTTGGACGCGATCCCGAAGATGCACGACACCGGCAAGGCCCGCACGCCGGTGCAGGGCGAAGTGCCCAACCCGCTCAATCCGCCGCCCGGTTGCGCCTTCAACCCGCGCTGCCCGCATGTGAACGAGCGCTGCCGTGTCGAGCGACCTGTGCTGCAGACCATCGGCGGTGTTCGCGTGGCTTGTCACGCGGTGGAAGAAGGGCGGATCTGAGTTGAAGCGCTTTCGGCACTCCCCCAGATGGGGGAGTGTCTCGATGAGCGATCTCCATTAGCCTGCGAAGCAGTGCGAGCACCGTGTGCCCGGCCCGCTGGGGGCTGGCGCTGTGTATGCACCTGGCAGGAGATCAGCATGTTCAAGCATCTGTGGTGGATGGGTTTTGCGTTTGTTCTCAACAGCGTGTGGGCCCAGGCCGATGGCAGCACCCGGCCGGTGGCGAAGGTGGGCGATGTCGCCGTCTACACAGTGGAGCAACGCGCTGCCAAACGCACGTTCGATGAGACCATCACCGTCACTTCGGTGGACGCCACGCACATCAAAAGCAGCCACGTCAGACCCAATCGTTCTCCGGCAGAAATTGAAGCCGTCGTGACGCTGGATTGGGGCACCGTGGTGTCGGGTGCCAGCGGCACCCGCTTCGATCCTCCCATCATGGGCCTCAAGTTCCCATTGGTGGTTGGTGACTCTTGGAAATCCAGCTTTGTGGGTGAGAGTGCAACCGGCAAGGCCAAGACCGATCTGAACTACAAAGTGCTGGCGCGCGAGAAGGTGAAGACACCGGGGGGTGAGTTCGACGCGTTCAAGATCGAGTCGGAAGGGTGGATCAATGGCATCACGTGGTCAGGAGCCATTCGCTTGGCCGAGGTGCGGTGGTATGCGCCTGCCATCGGACGCGTGGTCAGGAGCGAATTCAAGGAATTCCGCGGTGGGCGTCTTTGGACCGATAACGTCACTGAACTGAAGTCGTTCACACCCGCGCCGTGAGGGCGATCTTGATCAGGCGTAGCGCTTGCTCCTCAGGTTGTTCTTCATCTCCTTGAGCAGCGGCTGCAGCTTTGTGCCCCCGATACGCAATGCCAGGCAGGTGGCCACCACGTCGATCACCATCAGGTGCATCAGGCGCGAGGTCATGGGGCTGTAGCGGTCGTAGCCTTCCGGGTGGTCGGCCGACAGGTGGATGTGGCCGGCGGTGGCCAGTGGCGAGCCGCTGGTGGTGATGGTGATCACGGTGGCGCCGTGTTTGCGCGCGATGTCGGCGGCGTCCATCAGGTCGCGCGTGCGGCCCGAGTTGGACACGATCACCAGGCAGTCGCCCGGGCCCAGCAGCGAGGCGCTCATGACCTGCATGTGACCGTCGCTGTAGGCGATGGCGTTGATGCCCAGGCGGAAGAACTTGTGCTGCGCGTCCTGCGCCACGATGCCCGAGTTGCCCGCGCCGTAGAACTCGATGCGCCCCCGGTTCTTGTAGGTGGCCAGCAGCGCATCCACCGCCTTTTCGATCGAGTGGGTGGACGCGTCGTTGCGGTACTTCAGGAAAGCCGCCACGGTGTTGTCGATCACCTTGACCAGCACGTCGCCCACCTTGTCGTCCACGTCTACGCTGCGGTGGATGAAGGGCACACCTTCGCTCACCGTGCCGGCCAGCTTGAGCTTGAAGTCCGACAGACCGTCGTAGCCCATGCTGCGGCAAAAGCGCACCACCGTCGGCTTGCTCACATGGGCTCGGTCGGCCAGCTCGGAAACGGGCAGGCTGGCAAACGTGCGGGGGTCCAGCAGCACCAGTTTGCCCACGCGCTGTTCGGCGGGCGCGAGCGAAGGAAGCGAGGCTTTGATGCGGTCGAGCATGGCGTTGTCTCTGAGTTACCGAGTTATCATGAAATCTTATTACACCCGATAATCGTTCCATGAACCAGCTTGACGCACTCAAACAGCACACCACCGTGGTCGCCGACACCGGGGACTTCAATCAGATCGCCGCGTTCTCGCCCCGCGATGCGACCACCAATCCGTCGCTGATCCTGAAGGCGGTGCAGAAGCCCGAATACGCCCATCTGCTCAAAGACGCGCTGGCGAAACACGGCGCCCAAGGGACAGACGAGGTCATGAACCGGCTGCTGGTGTCGTTCGGTGTCGAGATCCTGAAACACATCCCGGGTCGGGTCTCCACCGAGGTGGACGCGCGCCTGAGTTTCGACACCGAAGCCACCGTGACGCGCGCGCGCCGCATCATCGACCTGTACCAGGGCGAAGGTGTGCATGTGGACCGGGTGCTGATCAAGATCGCTTCGACCTGGGAAGGCATCCAGGCCGCGGCGCGGCTGGAGCGCGATGGCATCCACACCAACCTGACGCTGCTGTTTTCGTTTGCGCAGGCTGTGGCTTGTGGTCAGGCCAAGGTGCAGCTGATCTCGCCGTTCGTGGGGCGCATTTACGACTGGTACAAGAAGCAGGCGGGCTCAAGCTGGGACGAGGCCGCGATGGCGGGCACCAACGACCCGGGCGTGAAGTCGGTGCGTGCGATCTACCAGTTTTACAAGAAGCACGGCATTGCCACCGAGGTGATGGGTGCGAGCTTTCGCAACGTGGGCCAGATCACGGCGCTGGCGGGGTGTGACCTGCTGACCATCAGCCCCGAGCTGTTGGCGCAGCTCGCGGCCAGCGAAGCGGCCTTGCCCAAGGCGCTCGACGCCGAAGCGGCGAAGGCGATGGACATCCCGTTTGTTCAGTATGACGAAGCGGGTTTCCGCTTTGCGTTGAACGAGGACGCCATGGCCACCGAAAAGCTGGCCGAAGGCATCCGCGCTTTTGTGGCCGACACGATCAAGCTCGAAGGCTTGATGCGCTGACTTTTGATTCGTTGGCTTGCCACTTGGCTTGCAATCGGTTTCTTTAGCCTGCAGCGCGTGAGCGCACGGGCTGTCCAGGCGGCTCACCAGTCGCTGCGCGCCAGCAAATCGCCGCCTGACCAGCCCGAACGCTCACGCTGTGGGCGCACCAAATGAAAAAACCCCGCGAGTCACCTCGCGGGGTTTTTTCTTGGGGGCTTTCGTCAGAGCGCCAAGAGGCATTCCGACGCAGCATGAGGCGCCAGGCCAAGGCGCAAGGGCGCAGACAGTGGCAGCGCCACGGCAAGCCCTTGCAACGCCGGCATGGCGCCTCAGGCAAGGAGAGGCATTACATGCCCATGCCGCCCATGTCGCCCATCCCCCCCATACCGCCACCCGGCATGGCCGGTGCGTCGTCCTTCGGGGACTCGGCCACCATGCACTCGGTCGTCAGCATCAGCGACGCGACCGAAGCAGCGTTCTGCAGCGCGGTGCGGGTCACTTTCGTGGGGTCCAGAATGCCCATCTCGATCATGTCGCCGTAGGTGTCGTTCGCGGCGTTGAAGCCGTGGTTGCCCTTGCCGGCCAGGATGGCGTTGACCACCACGCTCGGCTCGCCACCGGCGTTGGCCACGATCTCGCGCAGGGGCGCTTCGATGGCTTTCAGCACCAGCTTGATACCGGCGTCCTGGTCGGCGTTGTCACCCTTGATGGCACCAGCGGCCTGGCGGGCGCGCAGCAGGGCCACGCCACCACCGGCGACGATGCCTTCTTCCACCGCAGCGCGGGTGGCGTGCAGGGCGTCTTCCACACGGGCCTTCTTTTCCTTCATCTCGACTTCGGTGGCAGCGCCGACCTTGATCACGGCCACACCGCCGGCCAGCTTGGCCACGCGCTCTTGCAGCTTCTCGCGGTCGTAGTCGCTGGTGGCTTCTTCGATCTGCACGCGCACTTGCTTCACGCGGGCTTCGATGTCAGCGGCAGCGCCGGAGCCGTCGATGATGATGGTGTTTTCTTTGCTGACTTCGATGCGCTTGGCCTGGCCCAGGTCGGCCAGGGTCACTTTTTCGAGCGTCATGCCGACTTCTTCGGCGATCACTTTGCCGCCGGTCAGGATGGCGATGTCTTCCAGCATGGCTTTGCGGCGGTCGCCGAAGCCAGGAGCCTTCACAGCCACAACCTTCAGGATGCCGCGGATGGTGTTCACCACCAAGGTCGCCAGGGCTTCGCCTTCGACGTCTTCGGCAATGATCAGCAGCGGGCGGCCGGCCTTGGCAACCTGCTCCAGCGTGGGCAGCAGGTCACGGATGTTGGACACCTTTTTGTCGTACAGCAGCACGAAGGGGTTGTCCAGCAGGGCGGCCTGCTTCTCGGGGTTGTTGATGAAGTAGGGCGACAGGTAGCCGCGGTCGAACTGCATGCCTTCGACGACTTCCAGTTCCGATTCCAGCGATTTGCCGTCTTCGACGGTGATCACGCCTTCTTTGCCCACTTTGTCCATGGCATCGGCAATGATCTTGCCGATGGTTTCGTCGGAGTTGGCGGAGATGGAACCGACCTGAGCGATTTCCTTGCTGGTGGTGGTGGCCTTGGAGGCCTTCGTCCATCGGGTTCATGCCGGCGGCCACGTACTTCATGCCTTCGCGCACGATGGCCTGGGCCAGCACGGTGGCGGTGGTGGTGCCGTCACCGGCGTTGTCCGAGGTCTTGGAAGCGACTTCCTTGACCATCTGGGCGCCCATGTTCTGCAGTTTGTCCTTCAGTTCGATCTCTTTAGCGACCGAAACACCGTCTTTCGTGACGGTAGGGGCACCGAACGAGCGCTCCAGCACCACGTTGCGACCCTTGGGGCCCAGGGTGACCTTGACCGCGTTGGCCAAGATGTTCACGCCTTCGACCATGCGTGCGCGGGCTTCGCCGCCAAAAACCACGTCTTTTGCTGCCATGTTGATTTCTCCAGAATTCAGTTAAACGAAGTGAAAAGCCGAGAATTACTTCTCAACCACAGCGAAGAGGTCGTCTTCTTTCATCACCAGCAGCTCGTTGCCGTCGACCTTGACGGTCTGGCCGCTGTACTTGCCAAACAGAACGCGGTCGCCGACCTTGACGTTCATGGCGGACAGTTCGCCTTTGTCGTTTTTCTTGCCGGGACCCACCGCCAGGATTTCGCCCTGGTCGGGTTTTTCAGCCGCGGCGTCGGGGATGACGATGCCGGAAGCGGTCTTGGTTTCGCTGTCGATACGTTTGACGATCACGCGATCGGCGAGAGGACGAAGGTTCATTGCATCTCCTGAGATTGAACGGGTAAGGGATTGGGTCAGACGGTGCCGCCCGGCCGCGAGGGCCGCGCGCCACCGCAGATCGACTGGGAGCGGCGGTGTTAGCACTCAACTCCAGCGAGTGCTAATGATAAGGGCGCTGTGGGGTGTTTTCAAGTCGCGACCCGGCGAACGCGGCTGTTTTTTCGGGTTGTTGTGCCGGAAAACGTGTCGGCAACGGGTCGTACAAGGGTAAACCCGCGCCGCCGGTGTTCGGGCCCTCGGGTCACAATCGCGGGCGCCAGGGGGTGAACGATGCATTGAAAGCCCTGAGACCGTGGCCACGCCCCCGCCCTTTTCTTCTGCTGCCCATCCCTCACCGACCGATCGCACGCTGTTCCGGCTCGCCGCCGCCGGGACCTTGCTGCTGCTCGGGTTCACGGCCTGGCGCTATCCACCGCTGACGCTGGTCCTGGTGCTGGCCTGTGTGGTGATGTTCTGGGTTTGCGCCTGGGCCGCCACGCGCTTGCTGGGGGTTCGCGCCGCACGCGTGCTGATGGGGCTGGCCCTGGGCCTGGGCTGGTTTGCCGAGCAGATGGGTTCGTCCCACGGCTGGTTCTTTGGCCGCTACACCTACACCGAGGTGCTGGGCCCGCGGCTGGGCGACGTGCCGCTGGCGATCCCGCTGATGTGGTTTGCCCTGTCGCTGATCGGCTACGTGATGGCCTGCCTGATGCTCTGGCGCCGCCCGGTGCACGCCCACCCGGGTTTTCGCGGCGGTCTGCTGACGGCGTGGGTCGCGGCCATGGTGATCACCGCCTTCGATCTGGGTGCGGACCCGTACTTCGTGTTCGTGCTCAAGGCCTGGATCATGCAAAAGACCGACGGCGGCTGGTTCGGCGAAACCCTGCAGGGTTTCGCGGGCTGGATGGCGGTGGCGTTGATCATCCAGTGCAGCTTTCAGGCGCTGGCGGCGCCGCGCCGTTCGCCACCGCCCGCAGACGGCGCGCCCCTGGCGGTGCTGGCGCTGCTGCTGATCTATGCGTCCGGCCTGGTGTTCCAGGTGTTGCTCGGCCACCCGATCGAGGTCCGGGCCATCGCGTTTTTTGCCATGGGCCTGCCGGTCGTGCTGGCCTGGGCCGCCTGGCACCAGTGGTCGCGTCCTCGGCACCGGGTCGCCGCGCTTTTGCCAGGCGCCGGGCCGGATCTGGCGCCGATGGCGATGGAGGCCGATCCGCTGGCCGACCTGACGGTGGCGGAGCTGGTGGGCCACTGGACCGACGACGGCCGCGTCACCGGCGAGGGTGCGAAACGCCTGGCGCAGGCCAACCGCCTGATGGCGGGCTGGACGCACAACGCGGTGCTGGCACCGGACGGAACGGTCGTGCCCGCGAACGAAGACAAGTCGGTGCCGGCGGCGCTGGCGCGCTACCTGGCCCAGGGCAACCGGCTGCCGGACTGGGCCGACCGGCAGAAGATGGCCCGCGCCGAGGCGATCTTCATGGAACACGGGCCGCTGTCCTGCACCCTGCTGTTTTGCTCCAGCCTGCCCGAGTGCTATGTGATGCCGCAGCTGGCCGAGGTGCTGCACATCGCGGGCCAGCTGGAGAAGCACACCGAGCACCGCATCCGCCAGACCGCGGCCATGGTGTTCCCGGTGATGATGAAAGGCGGCCTGACCGATCCCGCGGGCTCGGGCGTGGCGCAGGTGCTCAAGGTCCGGCTGATCCACGCCACCGTGCGCCACCTGATCCTGCGCGGCGATCCGGGCCGTGTGCGAGGCGTGGTCGCCCGCCGCGGGGCATCAGACCCGTCGGTCGGCCTGCACGCTGCGCTGTCGGCGCACGGCTGGGATGTGGACGGCCAGGGGCTGCCGTGCAACCAGCTGGAACTCGCCTACACCCTGCTGACCTTCAGCCACAGCTTTCTGCAGGGCATGCGCACCCTGGGCCAGGGCCTGCCACCGGATGACGAAGAAGCCTACCTGCACGCCTGGAACGTCATGGGCCATGTGCTGGGTGTGCGGCGCGAGCTGATGGCCTGGACCATGGACGAGGCGCAGGCGCTGTTCACACGCATGCAGGCGCAGGGGCGCCTGCTGCCGGGACAGGCCGATCCCCGCCCGGCGCTGGGCCAGGCATTGGTCGCGGCGATGGCGCGGTCCATTGGCTTGCCGGTGCTGCGGGGGCTGCCGGTGCCGCTGACGCGCTGGCTGGTCGGGCCCGACACGGCGGCCCGCATCGGCATCGACGGCCATGTGTCCTGGGCCACCCGGTTCGTGTTCCAGGCCGGGCGGATGATGGTCGCTGTTGCCGACGGCGTCCTGGGCCTGCTGCAGCCGGGGTTTTCACTGTCACGGCTGTTCACCCGGGTGGTCGGCTACCACATGCTCAACGACCACCGCGCGCCGGGTTGGCTGAACCGGCTCGAAGACCGGCTGACCACCCGTGGCGACTGGCGCAGCGCGGACGCCACAGTCCAGCCGGCTTTGCAGGAGAAGCGGTGATCGACTTCACATCGGCGTCAGCCTGCCGCTACGATTCCGCCATGCCTGAACGCGCGGTGCCCCACCTTGTCGATCGCTTTGTCGGTGCTCCGTGCCGACCGCAGGTGCCTGCGCCTGTGCTTTGGCGCTGGCTGGCCACCGTGCTGCTGGCGTGGCTCTGGCTGGCCGTGCTGTCGCCCACGGTCGCCAGCGCCAGGGAGGTGCCCGGAGAGGGTGACATCACCCTGTCGACCCGCTTCTGGATCGATGCGACGGGCGCGGCGACGCGCGACGAGGTCGCGGCGCGTCCCGCTGAGGCCTGGGAGGCGATGGAGCGCTTCCGCTCGTTCGAGCTGGGCAGCGCTGCCCTGTGGATCCGCATCGAACCCCCGGCGCTGGACCCGGAGCGGCGCTGGTACCTGCTGTTGTCGGCCGCGGCCTTCACCAACGACCTGCGTCTTTACGCCCGGGACCGCCAGGGCGCCTGGGTCGAGCAGCGTTCGGGCGACCACCTGCCGGTGGCGCAATGGGACCACCCAGACCAGACACCGGTGTTTGCCGTCGATCCACAGGCCACCGGCCCGCTGTGGCTCAGGGTGGTGAATGCGCCAGCCCCCACCAGCCCGCGCCTGCAACTGCTGACCGAAGAGAACCTGCAGGCCAAGCGCTACACCTCGTTTCTGTTGATCGGTGGCTACCTCGGATTTGGCCTGCTGGTGCTGTTCCTGGGCTGGGTGCATGCGCGGCTGTACAGCGACCGCGCGTTTGTCGCCTACTGCTTCTACGTCGCCTTCATGCTGGGCTTCCAGGCCTCCTACACCGGGATCGCCGGTCTGTTTTTCTGGCCCCACTGGGCCGCCTGGAACGATATAGCGCCCGCGTTTTTCATGCTCTGGCTGACCGCCTCGGGCATCTGGTTCGTGCGCGAGGCCTGCGCGGTGTCGCGACACCACCGGGGTGTCGACCGGTTCGTGATCGCCTGGTCGCTGGTCGGCCTGGTCTACCCCTTTGTCTACATGCTGCTGAACAGCCCGCTGGCGTTCAAGCTGCTCAACCTCTACGGCCTGTTGTCGGTGGTGCTGAGCATTTGGCTGTGCCTGTGGACCTGGCGGCGCGGCGAAACCTACGCCGGCTGGCTCGCGCTCGGGTTCCTGCCGGTGCACCTGGGCTACCCGTTTCCGGCGCTGCGCAGTGCCGGCGTGCTGCCCGACAGCTGGGCCACGCAGTACGCGGTGCTGATCGGTTAGCACCGATCCACTCACCGGCCTGACGATCGTGCCGGTGCTGCGCTTGCGCCTGCGGGATGCGCTCAAGCGTGCGCGGCGGTCGAAGCAGCACTGCGGGTTGTTGCTGGTCGAGCTGTCCAACCACGCGGACATCGCAGAGCGTGAGGGGCGCGAAGCCGGTGACCGGGCGCTGGTGGTGGCCGCCTCCCGGCTGAGCGCTGTGGTGCGCGACGTGGACACGGTCTGCCGCATCTCCAACACCCGCTTTGCCATGCTGATCGAAGGGCCACAAAAGCCCGAGATGCTCAAGCTCGTGGAAGCCCGAGATGCTCAAGCTCGTGGCGCAGCATGCGGTGGCCAGGGGGCTGGAACAGGTGCCCAGCCTGCCCAACGACATCACGCTGAAGTTTCGCCTGGTGTCGGCCCTGTTGCCGGAAGGCAAGGAGACCGACGAGTCCGCCCTGGACGCGGAGCGCTTGCTGGCGGGCCTGAACCGGGCCCTCGACCGCTTCTCAAGCGATCCCCGCAAGGCGGTGCTGCACCTCACGTCGCAGCCGCCGCTGCCGGACTGAGCCTCAGACCGCGAGTTCGGCCATCGCCGATTTCGGGAAGTCCATCTCGGGTTCCAGGCCGTCGAACGGCAGGGTGAAATAGAAGGTACAACCCTCGCCGGGTGCGGTCTCGGCCCAGATGCGGCCGCCGTGGCGTTCGATGATGCGTTGCGACAGCGCCAGACCGGTGCCGGTGCCTTCGAAGTCCATCGAGTGGTGCTGGCGCTGGAACATCACGAACAGGTTGTGGGCTTTTTCCAGGTCGAAGCCGACGCCGTCGTCGTGGATGAAGAACGTGCGCCCACCCACCGGATTGACGCGCCAGCCCACCTCGATGTGCGCATGCTCGATGGTGCGGGTGTACTTGACCGAGTTCTTCAGCAGGTTGGTGAACACCTCGGCCAGCAGCATCGCGTCGCCGCGCACCACCGGCAGGTCTTCTTCCACCGTCCATTCGATCTGGCGGTTCGGGTGCTCCAGCTTCAGGTGGGCGATCACGCCTTCCACCAGCGGCGTCAGCGGCACCGGCTGCGACTCGACCGCGACGCGGCCCAGGCGCGCGTATTCCAGCAGGCCTTCGATCATCAGCCCCATGCGCTTGCTGGCCTTGGCGGTCGACGTCAGGTACTGGGTGACCAGCCGTTCGTTGGATTCACCCAGCTGTTCCTGCAGCAGGCTGATGAAACTGGCGATGTGGCGCAGCGGCGCGCGCAGATCGTGCGACACCATGTGCGAGAACACGTCCAGGTCTTTGTTGGCGGCGACCAGTTGCTGGGTGCGCTCGGCCACGCGTTTCTCCAGTTCCTTGTTGAGGTCGTTCATCACGTCCTCCAGGCTCTTGGCGGCGGTCATGTCGCGCGTGATGCTGGACAAGCCCTGCAGTTCGCCCGCTTCGTTGCGCAGCGCGGTCAGCACGGTGTGGGCCCAGAAGCGCGAGCCATCGTCGCGCAGGCGCCAGCCACGGGTTTCCCACTGGCCGTGGGCTTTGGCCAGGCGCAGCACCTGGGCCGGGTCGACTTCGTCCTCCCCCGCGTTGTTCAGCGCCAG
>JALOSH010000161.1 GCA_025458545.1 Hydrogenophaga sp. | reverse complement strand
GCCCAACATCATCAAGGACATCGGCAAGGTGATCCGCATGCTGGCCGACCGCGGCAACATGGCCATCGTGCTGGTCGAGCAGTACTACGACTTTGCCGAAGCGCTGGCCGACCGGTACGTGGTGATGGAGCGTGGTGAGGTGATCGCCAGCGGTCCGGGACGGGAAATGGCGGACAGAGGCATCCGCCGGCTGGTCTCCATCTGACCGCTCTCAGTCGGTCCGCATGCGGTCCAGCAGGCCCTCGCGCCTGGGGGGCTTGTAGCCGGAGGGCAGGGCCACACCACCCGGCGCCGCGTTCGGACTGGTGGCCTCGCCCATGCGGGTGATCTGGTGGTGGGTCTGCAGGCTCTCGCGCAGGACGGCAAGCCGCTGCCGCAGGCCGTCCGCTCCTTCGATCCGCTCCTCATAGCGGTTGAGCACCTGCCAGGCCGATTCGATCAGCTTGGCATTGCAGGTGAGTTGTCCGTCCTCCAAGAGACGGGTCACGGTGCCCCGGGGGTCGCCCTTGATGGCCAGCGTCATGGCTTGCTCGGTGAGTTTGAGTATGCGCGCGTGTGTCTCGTGGATGATGCGTGCAAAGGCCTCGTTGCCGGCCGCTGCGCTGGCCAGCAGTTCGCTCAGCGAGCGGCTGGTGCAAAAGCGCATGCCCAGTTTCTCGACGTTCTTCTCCACCTCGTAAACCTGCACGCGGCGCTGCACCACGCGCACCAGCAGCCCCATCAGGTTGGTGGCCATCTCGAAGTCGAACCAGGGTTCCTGGATGGCATCGGTCAGGTGCTTGACTTCGTCCATCACGCGTCCTTCCTGCTCGTTCAGAAGCGACTCCAGGGCGCGGACGAACTCCAGCAGGCGGTAGGGGCGCTCCGGCTCGAACGAGCGTTCCTTCAGGCGGCTGAGCTGTTCCACCACCCGCGTCATCGCCTTCTTGTCGTTGCCGTCCAGGCGGGCAAACGCCAGCAGCACCAGGGCCTGCGGGTCGTACATCTTCGAGTCCAGGCCGATGCGGGTGGCGCGCTCGAGCAGCTCCACTCCCTCTGCCCGGTCACCGGTGTAATAGGCCAGCATGCCATGCTTGAGCAGACGGCTGATGGAGTGCGGTGTCAGCTGGGTGGCCATCTTGAAGGTGGCCAGGGCGTTGTCGAAGTTGCCCAGTTCGAACTGGGCCCGTCCCATCACGTCATACGCGTCGGCGTATTCCGGCTCATCCTGCAGCAAGGACTCCAGCGTGGTCGAAGCCTTGCGCGGCTCTCCGGCGCCCAGCTGCGCCCGCGCCACGCCCAGCCGCGCCCATGGCACGGTCTTGGCGTCGATGACCGCCTCGTACAGCGTCTTGGCCTCGGTCAGCTGGCCGGTACGCAGCAGCAGCTCCGCACCGATGCGGGCCGCATACAGCCAGTAGGGACCCCGTGCCTCGAAGCGCTCCAGGCACAGCCGGGCCGCCCGCTCGTAGTCCTGGTCGTCGATGGCCGAGAAGATGCCTTCCAGTTCGGCCTTGCGGCCACGGGCCTGCAGGATGCTTTCAGCCAGGCGCGCACCCGTGTGGGGCTTGAGCAGGTAGGCGTCCAGCGCGGCCTCGGCCGCCTCGGCCACCTTGCTGTAGGACGCCTCGGCCGTGACCATGATGAACACCGTGTAGAACGGCAGCAGCTGGTTGCGCCGCAGGTCGTCCAGCAGGTCCTGCCCCGAGCCCGTTTCCCGCTCGAAGGTCTGTTCGCAGATCACGATCTCGAACTGGCTGGTCTCCAGCTTGCGACGGGCATCGGACAGGCGCGAGCACTGCGACACCTTGCCGATGCCGATGTCGCGAAGCTGGGACACCAGGATGGCGCGCGACTGCGGATTGCCTTCGATCACCAGGGCTTGGGCGTCGTGCAGGTCGTTGGGCGCAAAGTGCATTCGTGGCGCGGGTCGGTGCACCCGCTGTGGCAGAGCTGCAGGGAAATATGAAGATTCTGCGCCCTTATGTCCAGCCGTTGGCGCCGAACAGACCCCGGTTCACCCTCCAGTTTCCGGTCGGGGTCACACCCGCCAGATGCGAGGTGGCGGCGCGCTCAGGCCCCAGGCCTGGCGGCGAATCGCGGCCCAGACCGATTGCAGCCCGTTCATCAGGGGCTCGACGGTGTCGGCCAGACCCCGCACCACCAGCAGGCGAGGATGGCTCCAGGTGGCTGCCATGCTCAAGCGGCTGTCCTGCTGCTGCGCCGGCATCGCCTGGCGCACCGTGTCGATCAACGCCTCCTGTCGGGCTGTGTCCAGTGCGCTACCACAGGCGAACCACAGGCTGGCCATGGCCCGCCGGCCGCCCAGGCCCACCATGGAGTCGAGCAGACGCTGGTCCGTGCCGTCCAGCCGGCCCTGCTCCAGCCAGACCCCCGGCCATTCGATCCGCTGCGTGAAGCGTCCGTGGGTGAACGGGCTGCCAGCGGCTGGCAGTCCCAGGGCCACCACGTCCCAGCCCAGCATTTGCGCGTCCTCGGCCAGCTGGAAACGGATGTGGTTCTCGGCCAGACAGCCCGGGTAGGCGATGGTCTCCAGTGGCAGCCACTCCAGGCGGGCGCCGGCTTGCAGTCCGATCGTGACCTGCTGGCTGCCGGTGCGACCGTCACCGTCGTAGAAGCGGGTCGCCCCGGGTGTGCTCACCAGCGCGTGCGTGCCGGGCTGCAAGTCGACCGCGATATCCAGCCTGTCGCCGCCGACCACACCACCGGGCGGGTGCACGATCACGTTGTGGCAGACCGCATCGCCTTCCGGATACAGGCTCTTGAAGATGCGCAACGGGCCCTCGTGTGCATGTTGCAGCACTGTGCGCGTGCCTTGTTGGCGGTAGTTCAGCGAAAGTCGGGCTTGCCAGGGCATGCACGGAGTGTAGGTCAGACCCTGGCCTCAAACCTGCCAGAAGCCTTCGTGTGCAGCACTGGCCTCGGCCAGCAGCGCAGGCCCGATGCACTCGATCGGGTGGGGCGAGGCGGCGAACACGTCGCGACAGGACAGCTCGGCGTCCCGCTGCTCAGGCCTTTCACCGCGAAACACCCGCAGACGCCGGGCGTCGATGCCGAACACCACGCGACCGATGTTGCTCCAGAAGATGGCGCCAGCGCACATCACGCAGGGTTCTGCCGAGGAGTACAGGGTGGCCGCGGCCAGCGTATCGCGGTCGATATGGGGACTGACGGCCCGGATCGCATTGACCTCGGCATGGGCCGTGCAGTCCCCCGTCTCCAGGTTGCTGTTCCAGACCTCCGCCAGCACATCGCCGGCGACCGAGACCACGACGGCACCGAACGGGCGGTTGCCCCTCGCTCGGGCCACTCGCGACATGGCGATCGCGTGTCGCAGGTAGTGGCCGTCGGCCTCGGACAGCGGCTGTTCGGTGGGCAGATCCCCGGTCATGCGCTGATCCGGCGCTCAGCCGAGGAAGGCAGCATGCTGCGGTTGAAGACACCTTCCACGCTGGGCCGGGTCTTGAGGCCAAAAACCTCGACCACCTCGTCCATCTGCTGCTCCAGTGTGTACTTCATGACATCGCCCAGCCCGTGCGAGCGTGTATCCGGTGCGGCCACATACTGCGCCGTGAGTTTCCAGCGCTCAAGCTCCAGCTTCTCGTCGATGATGGACTCTCTTGCCTTGGTGGCTGCCATGGCCGGCAGCGGATCGGCCAGGGTTTCGACGATGGCGCGGTTGGTGGCACGCAGGAATGCCGCCACCAGCTGGGGCCGCTGTGTGACCATCGAATTGCTGGCCAGGATGGCGTTGCCATACAGGTTGACACCCGCGTCGGTGTAGCGCAGCACGCTCAGTTCCTGCGGGTCAACGCGTGCGAACAGGGAGACCGCCGAGTCGTGAAAGTAGGTGGCGCCATCCACGTCGCCCCGCACCATCACGTTGTCGCGCGCACTGAAATCGGTTGTCACCCACTGGAACAGGTCAGGACCCTGGCGCAGCTTGCGGGCCACCATGGGCCAGGCGCGGCGCGTCGATTCGACAGCGGCGGCAGCGATCTTCTTGCCCCTGAGGCTGGCGAAATCTTGGGTGATGCCTCGGTCCTTGCGACCGATGATGGCAAAAGGCGCCCGGTTGTAGTACTGGTAGACGGCCTGCACCAGCGGCGGGTTGGTGGCCTGGAACTCGATCAGCGAGCTGATGTCGCCCAGTCCCATCTGGTAGACACCGCTGGCGATGCGCGTGATCGAGGCGACCGAACCGGCGCCCACATCGATGCTCACGTCCAGGCCTTCGTCCCGGTAGTAGCCTTTGCTCTGGGCCAGGAAGAATGGAGAGGTTTGCCCGGTGATGCGGAAGTCGAGCGTGAACTTCAGCGGAGTGAGCCTGCCTTGGGATTGCGCGCGGGCGGCGGGCAGGGCCACGGTGGCAGCAGCGAGGGCGGAGGCGGACAGGAAATGACGGCGTTGCATGACGGGCTCCGGAAAGTGGGCGGTGCTGTGCCGCCCCACCGTGCAGGTGCGGCGACGTCCAGAGCAATTTCCGGGCGGCCACACGGGTGGTCGCTGAACGCTTCTACTCCTGCCCCGTGTGATGCATGTCGCGTGCCAGCTTGCGGAGCCTGTTCTGAGCCAGTCTGGTGCAACCGGGATGGCTCGGATCTTGCACAAGGCCGTTTCGAGAGTAGAAGCGTTCACCAGTGTTGTGCATGCCCCCATGGCGCCGCTGGCCGGAAATTGCTCTTGAAATGTTCAACATTCAGGAGTACCCGTGAACAACGCTGCCGAATACCGTCTGGAGGAACTGCGCAAGGAAGCCCGCATGGGCACCGCCGGTTCCGAAACCGCCACCCGTGCGGTACCCGTCATTGACCTGAGCGACTTCGAACGTCGTCGCGCCGATATCACCACACAGCTCTGGCGCGCCGCCGTCGATGTCGGCTTTTTCCAGTTGCGCAACCACGGCGTGCCGCTGGAGCAGGTGCGTTGTGCTTTCGCCATGAGCGAGCGTTTCTTTGCTTTGCCACAGAGCACCAAGGCCAGGTTGCCCCTGGCCCGCAACGCCGGCTGGGAAAGCCTGGCCCAGGTGAGGCCCTCCACCGGTGTGCCGGACCAGAAGGAAAGCTACCAGATCACCCGTCCGCGCATGGCGGGCCTGTACCCGGGTGAGGACGAATTGCCCGGTTTTCGGGCCACCATGCTGGCTTTTGAGCAGGCCAGCTGGGCGGTGGGGATGCGGGTGCTGTCCTGCTTTGCCGATCGTCTGGGTTTTGATCTGGACTTCTTCACCCGGGCGCACGACCCCTCACGCGAGACCTACCAGAGCACCTTGCGCCTGCTTCACTACTACCCCATCCCGTTCGACGTGCAGAGGGACAAGGTGGCCTGCAGGTCTGTCCCGGCAAGGACTTCGAGGCTCCGGAATGGACCACGGTGCCGCCGCAGGAAGACCTCATCACCTGCAACATCGGGGACATGCTCATGCGCTGGAGCGATGACCGCCTTCTCTCCAACTTCCACCGCGTGCGCAACCCGCTGCCCGGTGAATACATGGGCGGTCGCTACAGCATCGCCTTTTTCTGCCAGGCCAATACCGACTCGATCATCGAATCACCGGCAGGCAAGTACCCCCCCATCACGGCTGGCGACTACCTG
>JALOSH010000008.1 GCA_025458545.1 Hydrogenophaga sp. | reverse complement strand
CCCATGGCGCGCGAAACCGTGCGCTCGGCCGCCACACGCTGCCAGCTGGCCAGGTGCACCAGGGGCTTGAGCGCCTCGACCAGATCGGTGCGATCGGCCCGCACCTCAATACCCAGCGCGCCCTGACCGGCGGCCGGCAGCGACTGGGTGGGTTCAAAGATGGCGCGGATGCGCGAAGACAAGCCCAGGCGTTTGAGCCCGGCGGCCGCCAGCACGATGGCGTGGTACTGGCCTTCGTCGAGCTTGCGCAGGCGCGTGTCGAGGTTGCCGCGCAGCGGCTCGATGCGCACGTCCTGCCGACCCAGCGCGTTGAGCGCATCGCGCAGCAACACCAGACGACGCAAGCTGGACGTCCCGACGACACCATCCGGAGGCAAGTCGGCCAGCCCGGCGCAATGTGGCGACACCCAGGCGTCGCGCGGGTCTTCGCGCTCCATCACACAGGCGAGCGCAAAACCGGGCGGCAGGTCCATCGGCACATCTTTGAGCGAATGCACGGCGATGTCGGCCCGGCCTTCTTCGAGCGCGACTTCCAGTTCCTTCACGAACAGGCCTTTGCCACCCACTTTGGAGAGGCTGCGGTCCAGAATCTGGTCACCCTGGGTGGTCATGCCCAGCAGCGTGACACGGTGGCCCAGGTCTTGCAAGAGGGCCTTGACGTGTTCCGCCTGCCACAGGGCCAGCCTGCTTTCGCGCGTGGCGATGGTGATGTTCAGGGGCGCGGTGGTTGAAAAAGTGGACACGGTGAAGATCAGAAAAGATCAAGGTCGGCGCGGTTTGCCCAGGCCTTTTTGGTACCCGTCTGGTAACGGTTCGACTGTCTTTGGATGCTAGCATGACCCCCGCCCGAAACCTCCGCGATCAACCCGAACCCGACATGAGCCGAACGCCTGCACGATCCGCCACCAAGACCGCCCAACGACGCAGGCCCGAGGCCGACAAGGACCAGCCACTGATCGACGACATTCGGCTGCTGGGCCGGGTGCTGGGCGACGTGATCCGCGAGCAGGAGGGCGAAGACGCCTACGAACTGATCGAACAGATCCGCAAACTGTCGGTGGCCTTTCGGCGCCATGCCGACCAGGACGCCGACAAGGCGCTGAAGAAGTTGCTCAAGGGGCTATCGGGTCAGCAGACGGTGAGCGTGATCCGCGCTTTCACTTACTTCAGCCACCTGGCCAATCTGGCCGAAGACCGCCACCACATCCGCCGCCGTGCGGTGCACGACCGCGCCGGAGACCTGCAAGCCGGCAGCCTGGCGATGACGCTGCAGCGCCTGCACCAGGCCGGCATCGCGCCCACCGAAGTGGTGCGCACGCTGGCCGCGGCCCACATTTCGCCGGTGCTCACCGCACACCCCACCGAGGTCCAGCGCAAGAGCATCCTGGACGCCGAGCGCGCCATCGCCCACCTGCTGGCCGAACGCGAACAGCTGCTGCCGCGCGAGGTGGCCGATTTCGAAGCCCAGTTGCGCGCCCGCGTGACCCAGCTCTGGCAGACGCGCCTGCTGCGCTTCACCAAGCTCACCGTGGCCGACGAAATCGAGAACGCGCTGAGCTACTACCAGACCACTTTTCTCACCCAGATCCCGCGCATCTACCGCGACCTGGAAGAGGGACTGAGCGACCAGCACGTGGCGCCCTTCCTGCGCATGGGTCAATGGATCGGCGGCGACCGCGACGGCAACCCCAACGTGACCGCTCAGACGCTGCAACTGGCCCTGCACAGCCAGGCCGACATGGTGCTGCGCCACCACCTGACGCAACTGCACCACCTGGGCGCCGAGCTGTCGGTATCGGCCATGCTGGCCAGCGTGAGCCCCGACATGAAGGCCCTGGCCGAACGCTCGCCGGACACCAACGCCCACCGTCAGGACGAACCCTACCGCCGCGCCCTCACCGGCATGTACGCCCGTCTGGCCGCCACGCTCAAGGCGCTCACCGGCGGTGAGGCCGCGCGCCACGCCGTGGCGCCACAAGACCCCTACACCAGCGCCGGCGAACTGCTGGCCGATCTGCGCACTATAGAAGCCTCGCTGGTCGCTCACCACGGCGCGGCGCTCACCCGCTCGCGCCTGCGCCCACTCATCCGCGCGGTGCAGGTGTTCGGGTTTCACCTCGCCACCATCGACCTGCGCCAAAGCTCGGACAAACACGAGGAGGTGGTGGCCGAGCTGCTCGCCACCGCGCGCATCGAGACCGACTACAGCGGTCTGGACGAAATCGCCAAGCGCACCGTGCTGCTGCGCCAGCTGAACGACGCGCGCCCGCTGCGCGTGCCCGGCCACACCTACTCGGCCCACGCGCAGAGCGAGCTGGCCATCTTCGACAACGCGCGCACCGGCCGAGAGCGCCTGGGTGCACAAGCCATCCGCCACGCCATCATCAGCCACACTGAAACCGTGAGTGACCTGCTCGAGGTGTTGCTGCTGCAAAAGGAGGCCGGACTGATGCGCGGCCTGCTGGCCGAAGACGCGGTGGCCGACCTGATCGTGGTGCCGCTGTTCGAGACGATTGAAGACCTGCGCAACGCAGCCCCCATCATGCGCGACTACTACGCCCTGCCCGGCGTGCGGGCCATGGTGCACCGCGGTGCGCACGATGGCTACAGCGAGCAGGACATCATGCTCGGCTACTCCGACTCCAACAAAGACGGTGGCATCTTCACCAGCAACTGGGAGCTGTACCGCGCCGAGATCGCGCTGGTGGAGCTGTTCGACAGCCTCAACAGCGAGAGCGAACGATTCACCGCGGGGCCACCCCAAGGCGAATCAGCCCCCACGGGGGGTAGCGGACCACGCGCAGCGGGGCAGCGTGGGGGCATCCGTCTTCGCATGTTCCATGGCCGAGGCGGTACGGTCGGACGCGGCGGCGGCCCGAGCTACCAGGCCATCCTGGCGCAGCCGCCCGGTACGGTGCGAGGCCAGATCCGCCTGACCGAACAGGGCGAGGTGATCGGCTCCAAATACGCCAACCCCGAGATCGGGCGCCGCAACCTGGAGACCCTGGTGGCCGCCACCCTGGAGGCCACGCTGCTGCAACCCACGCGCAACGCGCCCCAGGCCTTTCTGGACGTGGCGGCCGAGCTGTCCACCGCCAGCATGTCCGCGTACCGCGCCCTGGTGTACGACACCCCCCGCTTCGCCGACTACTTTTTTGCCGCCACCCCCATCCGCGAGATCGCGGAACTCAACATCGGCTCCCGCCCGGCCTCGCGCAAAGCCACGCAAAAAATCGAAGACCTGCGCGCCATCCCCTGGGGCTTCAGCTGGGGCCAGTGCCGCCTGACCCTGCCGGGCTGGTATGGCTTTGGTTCGGCGGTGCACCACTTCCTGCACCAGGACGGCCCCAAGGGCTTGGCGGCCCGCAAGGCCCTGTTGCAAAAAATGGTGCAGCAGTGGCCGTTTTTCAGCACCTTGCTGTCCAACATGGACATGGTGATGGCCAAGAGCGATCTGGCCCTGGCTTCGCGTTACGCCGAACTGGTGGAAGACAAGAAGCTGCGCAACAAGGTGTTCAGTGCCATCGAGGCCGAATGGCACCGAACGGCCGATGCGTTGTCGCTCATCACTGGCGCAAAAAAACGCCTGGTGAACAACGCCGCCTTGCAACGCTCCATGCGCCACCGCTTCCCCTACATCGATCCACTGCACCACCTCCAGGTCGAGCTGGTGAGGCGCTACCGGGCGGGCGAAAACCATGCCGACCGGGACGAAAAGGTGCGCCGAGGCATCCACATTTCCATCAACGGGATTGCGGCTGGGTTGCGGAATACAGGCTGACCCCCCGCGCCGCCTGCGGCGTCACCCCCCAGGGGGCAACACCTGCGGCCGGGCAAAGCCCGTTCCGCGGTGTTCTTGGGTGAAGGCACTTCTGCTGTCGCGGGTCTCGCATCTTGTGTCAGCGCTGGCTTCTCTTCGAACCTAAAATGGCCTTGTGACCCACATCCTCAACGCCGACCTGCATTGCCATTCCGTCGTGTCCGACGGCACGCTCACGCCCGAAGTGCTGGCGCAGCGCGCCAAGGCCAAGGGTGTGGAGTTGTGGTCCTTGACCGACCACGACGAGATCGGTGGTCAGGACCGCGCCATCGCCGCGGCCCAGGCAGAGGGCCTGCCCTACCTCACTGGCGCCGAGATTTCGGTCACCTTTGCCGGTGTCACGGTGCACATCGTCGGCCTGGGCTTCGACCACCACAACCCGGCGCTGGTCGAAGGTCTGCGCCAGACCCGTGGCGGGCGCGAGGAGCGCGCGCGCGAGATGAGCGATGACCTGGCGCGGGTCGGCATCCCGGGCGTCTTTGAGGGCGCGCTCAAATACGTTGGCAACCCGGAGCTGATTTCGCGCTCGCACTTCGCCCGCTACCTGGTGGAAATCGGTGTCTGCAAAGAGACCAACGAGGTGTTCCGCAAGTACATCACCGAAGGCAAACCCGGCTTTGTGCCGCACCGCTGGGCCACACTGCGCGACGCGGTGGGCTGGATCACCGGCGCGGGTGGCGTGGCGGTGATCGCTCACCCCGGTCGCTACAAATTCACCGCCAACGAAGAGTACGCACTCTTCACCGATTTCAAGGCGCTTGGCGGTCAGGGCGTGGAGGTGGTGACCGGCGCCCACGGTCAAGCCGACTATGTGAAGTACGCCGACTTCTGCCGCGAGTTCGACCTGGTGGCCTCACGCGGCAGCGATTTCCACAGCCCGGACGAAAGCCACACCGACCTCGGGGAACTGCCCGATCTGCCGGGCAGCGTCACCCCGGTCTGGAGCCTGCTCGCCGACCGCGTTCACGGATGACGGCGCAAGCGGCGAGGGCGGGCACGGCGCTGGGCGTCGTGTTCCTGGTGGTGGCGGTGGCTTGCTTCGCGGTGCTGGACACCACCGTCAAATATGTCGGTGCTTTTGTACCGGTGCTGGTCGCGGTGTGGTTCCGCTATGTGTTCCAGGCGCTGGCGGTTTCGGCCATCATGCTGCCGGTGCGCGGGCGCAGTCTGCTGAGCACCCGGCACCCACGCTTTCAACTGCTGCGCGGCTGCCTGCTGCTGACGGTCAGCATGCTCTCCTTCGTCAGCGTGCAGTACATGCCGGTGGGCGAATTCACCGCCTTTGTGATGACCACACCGCTGGTGGTGACGCTGCTGGCCGCGCTCTTCCTGAAAGAGAAGGTGTCGCTGCTGCGCTGGCTGCTGGTCAGCGGGGGGTTTCTGGGCGCGCTGTTGGTGGTGCAGCCGGGCAGTGCCACGTTTGGCTGGTTCACGCTGCTGCCGCTCAGCATGGTGTTCACCTACGCCTGGTTCCAGATCCTCACCAGCCAGCTGGCGCGCACCGAGGACCCGATGACCATGCATTTCTACACCGGCTGGGTCGGCGCACTTCTGGCCACCTTGTTGCTGCCTCTGGTCTGGCAGGCGATCCCTGACACGACCACCTTCGCCCTCCTGTGCCTGATCGGCGTCATGGGCACGGTAGGCCACTTTCTGCTGATCCTCGCGTTCGCACGCGCCCCCGCGTCCACGCTCACGCCCTATCTCTACGCACAAATCGGCTTCGCCATGCTGTGTGGCTGGCTGGTGTTCGAACACATTCCGGGCATGCTGGAACTGATCGGGATTGCGCTCATCGTGCTCTGCGGTGCCACCGCCAGCTGGCTGACCGCCCGCGAAAAAGCCCTGACCGTCACACCTCCCGAGCCCTGACCCTCGCGCGGCAGCCCCCGGCCGCCGGGGAGCCCTGGCGCGATCCGCGGCCCTTCTGTGGCCGCGCACAATACAACCATGTCGCAGTATTTTGAAGTCCACCCAGACAACCCGCAGCCGCGGCTGCTGATGCGCGCCGTGCAATTGTTGAACAAGGGCGGCGTGCTCGCCGTTCCCACCGATTCCAGCTACGCCCTGGTCTGCCACCTCGACGACAAAGTCGCCGCCGACAAGTTGCGCCGCATCCGCCAGGTCGACGACAAGCACCACCTCACGCTGCTGTGCCGCGACCTGAGCGAACTGGCCAGCTACGCCAAGGTGGACAACCGGCAATACCGCCTGCTCAAGGCCACCACGCCGGGCCCCTACACCTTCATTCTGGAAGCCAGCAAGGAAGTGCCGCGCCGCCTGAGCCACCCCTCGCGCAAGACCATCGGCCTGCGGGTGCCCGACCACAACGCCTTGCTCGCGCTGCTCGATCTGCACAACGGCCCGCTGCTGGCGACGACGCTGATCCCGCCGGGCGAAGAACAGCCGCTGAACGACGCCCAGGAGATCCTGGAACGCTACGAACACGCGGTGGACGGTGTCCTCGACGCGGGTGCCTGTGCCATGGAACCCACCACGGTGATCGACCTGACGCCCATGGACACCGGTGGTGGGCCGACGCTGGTCCGCGCCGGGCTGGGGTCGCTGACGCCGCTGGGTCTGTGACGCCATGGCCCCATGGCGAGGGTGTTCGGCACAGGGTCCCGGAGCGCCATCTGGGACAATAGCCCTTTGACCGCCTCACGCCATGGATTTCGCCCAGATCATTCAGACCGTTGCCATCTATGCACTGCCGGTGCTGTTCGCCATCACGGTGCACGAGGCGGCACACGGCTACGCGGCGCTTCATTTTGGCGACAACACCGCCCACATGCTGGGCCGCATCACGCTCAATCCGATCAAACACATCGACCCGCTGGGCACGATCGCCATGCCCCTGCTGCTGTACTTCGCCACCTCGGGCGCCTTCCTGTTCGGCTATGCCAAGCCGGTGCCGGTCAACTTCGGGCGCCTGCGCAATCCCAAGCGGGACATGGTTTGGGTGGCACTGGCCGGGCCCGGTGCCAACCTCATACAGGCCATTGGCTGGACGCTGAGCCTGTACCTGATGCTGTTTTTCGGCGTGGAGGAGCGGTTTTTCACCGAGATGTGCAAGGCCGGCGTGCTGGTGAACCTGGTCATGTTCGCGTTCAACCTGTTTCCGCTGCCGCCGCTGGACGGCGGCCGCATCCTGGTGGGCCTGCTGCCGCAGAACCTGGCCTGGCAAGTGTCCCGCATCGAGCCCTGGGGTTTCTTTGTGGTCATGGCGCTGGTCATCACCGGCGTGGTTGGCAACCTGTGGTTGCGTCCGCTGATGCAACTCACCAGCGGCGCCATCCAGATGCTGCTGTCGCCCGTTCGAGCCCTCCTCTTCTGACTCCGTTTCGAACATGAGCATTCAACGCGTTCTCACCGGCATCACCACCTCGGGCACACCGCACCTGGGCAACTACGTGGGCTCGGTGCGCCCCTCGGTGCGCATGAGCCTGCGCCCGCAAGCCCAGAGCTTTTACTTTCTGGCCGACTACCACGCACTCATCAAGGTGGGCGAGCCGACGCGTGTACAACGCTCCACGCTGGAGATTGCAGCCACCTGGCTGGCCTGTGGGCTGGATCCGGACAAGGTCATTTTTTACCGACAGTCCGACATTCCCGAGATCCCGGAACTGACCTGGCTGCTGACCTGCGTCACCGGCAAAGGGCTGCTGAACCGCGCCCATGCCTACAAGGCGTCGGTCGACAAGAACACCGCCGCCGGGGAGGAGCCCGACCACGGCGTGACCGCTGGCCTCTTTATGTACCCGGTGCTGATGGCGGCCGACATCCTGATGTTCAACGCCCACCAGGTACCGGTGGGGCGCGACCAGATCCAGCACATCGAGATGGCGCGCGACATCGCGTCGAGCTTCAACCACCTGTACGGTGAACATTTCACCCTGCCGGAAGCGGTGATCGAGGACCATGTGGCCACACTGCCCGGGCTGGATGGCCGCAAGATGAGCAAGAGCTACGACAACACCATTCCGCTCTTCGCCCCCAGCGGTCAGCTGCGCAAGCTCATCATGGGCATCCTCACCGACTCGCGCGCGCCCGGCGAGCCCAAAAGCACCGAAGGGTCGGCGCTGTTTCAGCTCTACCAGGCCTTCGCCAGCCCCGCAGAAACCGCTGCGCTGGCAACGGCTTACGCCGAAGGCATCGCCTGGGGCGACGCCAAACAGCTGCTGTACGAGCGCCTGGACCGCGAGATTGCGCCGATGCGCGCGGTCTATGAGGAGCTGATCCAGAACCCGGCGCAGATCGAGAAAACCCTCAAGGCCGGTGCCGAAAAAGCCCGTGCGGTGGCGACACCCTTCACGGCCCGGCTCCGGCAGGCGGTCGGTCTGCGTGCCCTGGACAGCACCAGCGGCGAAAGCAAAGCAGCCAAACAGGCCAAAGCCACGGTGCCGGTCTTCAAACAGTACCGTGAGCGAGACGGCCAGTTCCATTTCAAACTGCTCGATGCCCAAGGAGAACTGCTGCTGCAGAGCAAGGGTTTCGCCAGCCCGCGCGATGCAGCCCAATCCATGGCTCAGCTGCAGCGCGACGGCGTCGCGGCCGTCGACGACCTGTCCGCTCAGCTCGACTTCAAGGCCGAGACGGACAGGCTTCGGGCCGCCCTGGAGCAACTGAGTCCCGGTGCGCAAGCTTGAACTCCGCTATGAAATTGAAGTCCCTAGCACCAAAGCCCGCGCCATGAGGGTGGGAAATATAAAAACAAGGGCCACATCTGGTGCCTGTTCACTATCGCCAAAGTGGGCCTTTGCCGATATGCTCTGTACTGAAAACAAATCCCAACACCACAGCTGCCATGAGTATCTTTGTCATTGACGATCACCCGCTGATGCGAGAGGCCGTCGTCATGCTTTTGCGGCGCTTGCGCGCATCGACGCAGGTGGTGGAACTCGAACGCCTGGCATCCGTGAGCAAGGCCATCACGGAGTTTGGTGAGCCCGAGCTGGTCTGCCTGGACCTGAAACTGCCCGACACCAACGGCGTCTCGGGTGTTCGCGAAGTCCGGCAAATGCTGCCCGACACATCCTTGATCGTGTTGTCGGCCTCCCCCGCTTCGGACTACGAAGACCTGTCGCGCGAGGCGGGTGCCGACGCGTATGTCGAGAAGTCTGCGGGTGCTGCCCAAATCGCCAAGGTGCTCAAGGAATTTCTGGCCGAAGAACCCGAAGACGAAAACGCTCCCACCATCCCAGAAAAGCTTTCCAAGCGGCAAAAGCAGCTGCTGGTCATGCTCGACCGGGGTCTGTCGAACCGCGACATCGCCGAGCAGCTGCAGATCAGCGAGCACACGGTCAAGGTGCACCTGTGGCGCCTGTTCCGGCGTCTGAACGTCAAGAGCCGCTCGCAAGCCAGCCACCTGGCCCGCACCGCCGGTCTGCTCGACCTCTGACCTTTCAACAGGCTAGTGACTTCGGTCGCTGCCTATTCCTGCAAGCCCATCATTTCCGAGTTCAGCAACACGCTCGGCTCGGCTTCGCTCTTGCCGTCGCGCTGCGTGAAAGCGGGCAACATCACACGGAACACGCTGCCCCGGTTAGCCTCGGACGTCACCGCCAGCTGGTAACCCATCAGCGTCGCCAGGCGCGACACAATGGTCAATCCCAGGCCCAGGCTGTCTTCCGTGCCCTGGTGTTGCGACACCCGGAAGAACTCCTGAAAAATCGCCTGCTGGTGTTCACGCGCGATGCCCACCCCGGTGTCCCAGACCTCGAACATCAGCATGTCGTGGCGCTGCCGCAGGCCAAGCAGCACGCCGCCCTTGCTGGTGTGTTTGAGCGCGTTGGACAGCAGGTTGCCCAGAATGCGGCGCAGCACCACCGGATCGGCCCAGATCGTCAGCCGCGGTGTGCGGGTCCTCAGGCGCAGCGATTTGGCGGCCGCCACCGGTTCGAACTGCGTGGCCAGATCGGCAAAGAGCTGTGGCACATCCACGTTTTGCAAGCGCACCTTGTAGTTGCCGGCATCGATGCGCGTGAGATCGAACAGTGAGTCGAAAAGCTCGTTGATGGCCCGTGTCGATTGCAGGATGCGGGGCGATATGTCGCGCGCCATTTCTGGCTCGGTGGCCAACCAGTCGGCGTAGAGGCTCAGCGCATGGACCGGTTGCCGCAGGTCGTGTGCGGCCGACGCCAGGAAGCGGTTTTTGGTCGTCACCGCACGCAGTGAAGCCCGGGTCTGCTGGGTCAGCGAGTCGATCAGTTCCTGGTTGGAAAACTGCAACTCCAGGCTGGAACGGTGCACCATGTGCAGCCGCCGCCCCGCCACGATCAGCAGAACCCAGAAGATGCCCACCAGCACCAGCATGGCAAGCGCCTGCCGCCACACCACCGGATCGGCTGAAAACACGAACCCCTGGGTCACCACGCCCAGCATCATCGCGGCCAGCAGCGAATGGGTGTAGACGCGGAAAACCGGCAAGTAGGCGCTGAAGGCGGTGAGTGAGACCATGCCGTGCCCCATCACCACAACAGCGCAGACGAACTGAGTTTGAGGAGAAGCTTGCTGGTAGGCGAGTGCGACCGACAGCCCCCAGGTGAAACCCACCGCACCCCAGGTCCAGAGATATTTGCGCACAAACGTCTGGCGCATCGGGCCGCCGACGCTGTCGTAGCGCAGCCGGTAGACACCGATCATGCGAAAGCGCACGACGAGGACGGTGAGCACCACCAGACACCAGGCGATCAGCGGTGCCGTGGGCACTTCGCCCGCCATCATGAACACCAGCACAGGAAAAACCAGGCTGGCCGCCAGCAACGCGTGCACCGCCTGGTTCATCAGAACGCCGATCAGCTGGGAGTCGACCCACTCGTCCCGGACATCGGGCGAAGCAGGCAGGTGCTGATGGGTCGCGGGCTGTGTATCAACAAGCATGCCGTTTTCTTTCGACAATTTGCGGACATTGTCGCACCCGGGCGATGGCCGTCGATACGCCGAAAGCAGTACCTCGGGTGCCTGCTAGAATGCGAGGCTTCGACGCGGAGAGGTGGCAGAGTGGTCGAATGCACCGGATTCGAAATCCGGCGTACAGTTTCAACTGTACCGAGGGTTCGAATCCCTCCTTCTCCGCCACAGATCAGTTTCAGGACTTCCAAGGAAGTGCAGAAACACCCCGACAAGCCCCGCTCTGCGGGGCTTTTTCGTTCTAGGACGTACAAAGCTGTCTATTTACAGCCAGTCCATTCCGGGGGCATATTTGGGGGCATCAATCGGCGTTTTCCGATGCCCCCAGCAAAAGTGCCCCCATGCCCCTGACCAAGATTGAATGCGACCGGGCCACCTGCCCGAGCGGCAAGCCCCACGCTCGCCTGGCCGATGGCCTGGGCATGTACCTGGAAGTCACTGCAGCCGGTGGCAAGTACTGACGCATGAAGTACCGACAGGCCGGAAAGGAAAAGCGCCTTGCCCTGGGCGTGTACCCCGAGGTCACACTGGCCGAAGCCCGAAAACGGCGTGACAAGGCACGCGAAGCACTGTCAACGGGTGAGGACCCCGCGCAACTCAAGCGCGAAGCGAAGCTGAAACGGGCCTTGATGGATGCCACCACCTTTGAGGCCGTCGCGCGGCAGTGGTGGACACATTGGAGCGGGCCACGCAGCCCGCGCCATGCGGAATATGTGATCCGCCGCCTTGAGGCCGATGTGTT
Organism: Hydrogenophaga sp.; assembly: GCA_025458545.1. Next base: position 7,580 of record JALOSH010000008.1, on the reverse strand, counting down.
CCCTGCCATAGGGTCCCGGCCACTGGCCAGCATCACAGCCCCCCAACTGTTGGCCATGGCCAAAGGCATCGAAGCCCGTGGCGCCTTGGACATCGCCAAACGGGCATTGCAGACCTGCGGCCAAATTCTGCGCTACGCGGTGGCGCATGGCCAGATCGAACGCAACCCAGCAGCCGATGTGCGACCGTCCGACGCCCTCAAACCGCGCAAGAAGGAAAACTACGCCCGCTTGGACGCGAAGGACGTGCCCGAACTGCTGCGAAAGATCGAGGCCTATCAAGGTAGCGCCTACACCCGTCTGGCCATGAAATTGATGGCGTACACCTTTGTGCGCACGGGCGAGCTGATCGGCGCCCGCTGGGCTGAGTTCGACCTTGAGGCGGCAGAGTGGCGCATTCCTGCAGAACGCATGAAGATGCGGACCCCGCACATCGTGCCCCTGGCGCCGCAAGCGGTGGAAGTGCTGCAGGCCCTGCAAACCGTATCAGGTGGCCGAGCACTGCTGTTCCCTGGCGAGCGCGACCATGAGCGCCCCATGTCTAACAACACCATATTGGCCGCTCTCAAGCGGATGGGGTACGCGGGCCGAATGACAGGCCACGGGTTCCGGGGGTTGGCTTCGACCATCCTTCACGAACAGGGATACCCCCACCATGTGATCGAGCTGCAGCTGGCACACCAAGAACGCGATCAAGTGGCCGCCGCCTACAACCATGCCACCTACCTGCGAGAGCGCCGCAACATGATGAACGCATGGGCAGACCACCTGGACAAGCTGCGCAAGGGGGCAGAGGTGATCCCTCTGAACCGTGCTGCATGAACCGCCTCGATGTTCCAGCCGACTTGAATCAGCGAGAGCAGCGGCCTCTACCTTGGTACGAACTTGATCAATTGCCACCACTAACAGCATTTGCGTCGAGCATTTTTGCCACCATGCTGTTCCCAGGCGCTGATCAGGAACTAGAACGCCAGCAGTGTGCGCAGTCCATCGGCTTGGACTGGCGAACTCGCTATGGGCCAGACGATGTGATGGCCCATATGCCAATCCTGAAAAGGGACCTTTTCAATCTGCTGGAGTTCTCAAAGCGATTTACGCGTGAACACTTGGCGGCAAAACAAGTCGAGGGCGTATCTGCGGGCTACCTCCTGAGATTCACGCTGTTGCTTGACAAGGACACCACCATCGAAGTGGCGTCGATGAAGAAGTCCATCGCTCTTTTGGTCAAGTTTGAACCCGTCGGAGCAAGAACATTGCAGTCCCGCTGGCACGACTTCCGCCACGTCTCGCACCTTTGGGCAGCCCTCAGTGATCTTCGATGCAGATTTCAGAAGATCAGTCCAACGTGGGGGCAAGATGCTTGGATCAACTTCATGCGCGACCCACGTCCAGTTTTGGCGACTGCGGAGCACTACCGAAGCTGGGGTATCAACTTCCAGCCCAAGGGAAGTAGTGGTCACCATGTCCTCGATACCTGCGAAACATGGGCTGTCCCTAAACATGTTGGGCCACTACCCTCTCAGGACTTCTTTACCCCGGAGTTGCTCTACGCGGGGTTGACCACAGAGGCACGCGAAATGCTGGAGTCCTATCGCAGGTAGCGCCACGACCGTCTAACATCAACGGGTGCAAAGTGATTTGCACCCGTTTTCACAAAGAGTGACGCTCGGCAAAGTTCACCCATCGCAACAACGGCAGACAACGCCGGACAAGGATGGGCAACCATGACCATTTTGAGAATGCCAGCCGTAAAGGCTGAAACGGGGCACCGTTCACATGCAAGCATCTACAACGCGATCAAGGCGGGACTGTTCACGAAACCTGTACCCATTGGGGAGCGCGCGGTAGGCTGGCCGGCAGAAGAGGTCCATGCCATCAATGCGGCACGCATCGCCGGCCATTCTGAAGAGCAACTCCGTGAGTTGGTGAAGCAGCTGCAAGCAAGACGTACTGAACGGCTTGCCACGCTTCTGGGTACTTGAGGGGTGTCGAATGACGATCAACACCACCCCAAAAGAAATGCCCACCGGGGACGGCCATCCCACGGCAGGCAACACGATCAACGATCTGGATTCTCCCACCATCGAGCGACGGGAGAAAGTCTTTGAGACGCTGCGCGCCTGCTACGCCATGAAGGGGCATGCTCTGCACCGAACTGACCCAGCAGATGGACCCGTGACCTTCTGGGTAGAACGCTGGGGGCTGGTAAGACACCTACCGACCATTGACGCTGCGAGGCGATTCCTCGATCAAATCGGGGGACGGTTGTGACCAAACACATCGATCTCAGCCGAGGTGAGCATGGCGAAAGGTAGAGAACGATTCAAAGGCAGCAAGTACAACGAACCATTCGTCGGCATTTTGCGCAGTGTTTTCGAGTCGCCCGCATTTGTGAAACTGAGCCCCCACGCCTGCAAGCTGTTGCTTGAGCTGGTGGGGCAGTACCGGGGCGACAACAACGGCAACCTGACGGCGGCCTGGTCGGTGGTGAGCAAGCGTGGCTTGAGATCCCGTACGACGCTGTGGCGCTGCAAGGCGGAGCTGATCGAAGCGGGGTTTGTGTATGTGACTCGCAAAGGTCACATGCCCAGCACTTGCGAACTGTTGGCACTGACCTGGTTTCCGTTGGACATGTCGCCCAAGTTCGACCCTGAGGCGCTGGCCTGTTTCACGCCCAAGGCGTACAGCAAGGCGACACCTTTGGCGATGCCACAAGCCAAGCCCAAGCGGGACTGGACATTGCCCAACGGGGGCAGACCGACCGATGAAAAAGCGCCGGCCTTTGTCCACGGCTGAAACCATGGGCACCCCTGCAAGTCCACGGCTGAAACCATCATGGCTTGTTTGCCATGGTGTTGGTTTCACAGGTGGACTTGTGGGCGGGTTTTCAGGTTCTTTCAATGTTCCAGCAGTGGACATCTTTATAGAAAAGCCATTCTCTGCTCTGTCTATCTGGGTCAGAATCCGCTCTGGTCCCTGTGCGAAGTCACAAGTGGCCGCGCGTTTTTTGGGGATCAGATCGGCACCTGATCGATTGGATGGATTTTCGTAGGGGCAGTGATGTGACCTGGGGAGACCAAGATAGCGCCGATGCCAAAATGAAAAGCTTCGTCGCAGAGGAAAAATCAAACCAAGACACTCATAGCAGGGGGAAAAACATGTTTTCTGTAGTTGAGCACGAAGTTTCTTTCGTCCTTCGAGTTGAAGTCGCTCTGGGCGTCTACCTTGCTGTAGTCAGTACTTTAGGTTGCTTGATGGCGCTGGTTCTTAGCTGGACTCCTTCATATCGATACAGTGCTCTTCCTTTCCATGCATTCACAGTGGCGTCCGGAATTTGTGGGTTGCCACTGTGTGGCTTCGTGGCGGTTGATATGTGGCAGCATCAAGGTGGCACCCTAGGAGACTGGATCGTGGTGTCCGCCGCAGCAGTGGTTTGCCTGTTCGCAATTTTCAAATCGAGAAGCTGGCACGAGATTGGGTAGCCCTCTACCCCTACCCTACTGCCAAGAATGCATCCATGAATCTCCAAACTTCATTGAAGAATCTCACCTGCAGACCCTTTGATTCGCAGAAGAGGTATGGCCACCTGTGGCTGGAGGAAGCTGAACAGTACGAGTACACGGATGGCGACGACGAAGTTGTCCTGTGCGCCGAGCTGGCCGAGGAACTGGAATGGCATGAAGAACTCGCAGACGACGACGAAGACTACGGCAACGAGCTTTGCGAATGGACGAACTATGTGTTCCAGCACGACTTGATGCTGCCGCTTGAGCAGTCCTGCCACGAGGGAGTGTTGCTGCCTGCCGACCAGCGGGCAATCCGCTTGGAGTCCTGCCCGGAGACTCTGTTGAAACCACTGCGCTGGTTCTTTGAGCTGTGCCCTGAGCACGTCAAGTCCCGGATAGCGCTGGACTGGTACCTGCTGATCCGCATGGACCGGGCGCGCCGCACGGGCAACCCGGACTGGAACCCGAAGACCGCGCAGGCCAAGCCGGAGCCACATGCCTTCTTCACGGCACCCATCCTCAAGTTCAGGAACTACGCTAGGTAGGCATGCCAGCACACTCGATGACCGTTTCTGCAGGGGGAACTGTGGTCCCAATGGACCTTTCCGACGGGGGTCCCTGCGTACCGAGCTTTCCAGTTGATTTCGGCTCCGTTTTGGAGTGAACCATGAACAGACAAGGCAATGGACGACACGGCGCAAAGGCCTGCGTCGAACAAAGTCGGCAGCTGGATGTGCGCCAGTTGCAGCGCTCAGGCCGTTTGCTCAATGGCTTGGAATACGGATGGTCGTGGTCCCAGAACGGGACGAAGCTCGCAACGATCCAGCTGACGGTTCGATCAGATGAGGTGCAGATGCACTACAGCCGCTGCCTGCGAAATGGGCAGTGGGCAAGTTCCAGTTGTGCCGTCTCCCTGGAGCGCACACCCTGCCATCTGGGCGGTGAGCGGGTGTGGTGGCGCTGCCCCGAGCACAGTTGCGGCAGGCGGGTGGCGGTGCTGTATGGCGGCGCTCGAATAGCTTGTCGACACTGCCACGACCTGGCCTACCGCTGCCAGCGGGAATCCGCAGAAGACCGGGCAGCACGGCAGGCCAACAAGATCCGTCGGAAGCTGGGCTGGATGGTCGGCGTCCTGAACTTTCCCGGGGGAAAGCCCAAGGGCATGCACTGGAAGACCTTTTCACGCTTGCAAGCAATCCATGACGAGCACGCCCATGCCGCGATGGCCGCGATGGCCAGAAGCCTAGGGCTGATGCGAGACAAGCTTGAGCACATGCGCTGATCCGCATTCCAGGGCTAGCAGGAGACCCAGTTTCCTCATGTAGCCTACGCATGGCAAGGGGTGGTCAGATTGGGCGGAATCCACCGGCAAGAGCATCTCGTACCCAGCAGGCGAAGAGCGACTAGCCAGCGCGTGCAATCAGATTGTTCCGGTTGTCACTTTAGCTGTCACTGGACAGAAGAGAATCTTTCGAGCCACATCAAGGCCCACGGCGGAGAGGTTGGGGGCTTGTGGGGCATTGACTGCCAAGCAGCACACTGCCAAACTGGTTCGAGTGGCTGAATTGCCGGTCGAAGTCCATGAACGCTTCCATTTTGTCAAAGATCAATTTCGAGCCGTCTCCAGCTATGGATTCGACTCGATCACAGAATCAGAAGCCCGAAACTTGGCAAAGTACGACGATGCTCAGTCCGTCCGAGATCGAATCGTTGAGGCAGCAAGCCAAACAGGCAGATGCGGAAATCAAGGCCTACATCGGTACTCTGCGTACAAAAGAGCAACCGGTATAACGACTACTGCCGACTAATCACCCGCAACTCATGAGCACCGAGACACAGCAGCCCGGTTTGTCCAATCTTTCGGTGGACGAATCGGAGGAAGACCTAACGCGAATCTGCTGGACTCAGTTGCTCCGTGCGGAGTCGAGTGAGCATGTGGAACCACTTCTATTGCCGCCAGAGCCTGACGACTTCGATATAGAAAAGCTGTTTTCTATTCTTGAGGCTGGGCTGAGCACCGATGGCAGCGACTCTGCAGTGGTGAACAGCCAACACCGGCATGCGACTGACGAACGGCAGCCACCCGACCTACTGCCCACCGAACCCAAGGGGTAACCAGCACAAAGTGGGGGCATATTTGGGGGCACAAAATCAACCATCCACAAAGATAACCCAGTATCCATGAGGGTTTCAGGCCATGATGTGAAGCCCTCCTTCGCCACATATTCAACCCCGGTAGCTTGGTCGAGCTGTCGGGGTTTTTGCTTTCTGGCCGCAACCGACGGCCAGAACCCCGCACGCACAGCATGTCCACGGACGCGCAAGAACCTCAGGCCATGCGGTCTGGCGGCTTCGCTGGTGGGCGCCCACGCTCAATGGATTCGTCGCAGAGCCGTGGCGCACGGGCGCGCATGGGGCCGCAACAACGTTCTGGGCGTTGAGTGCCCACAATGGTTCGGCATTGGAATCCTCGGAAATGCGGGCCTAAAGTCATCCATTTGTTTGCCGAAGAACGCGGGGTGCACCGGTGTGCCCGAGTTCTTCCCCCATGACGCCTTGTTCCCATTTCACCGCGGCCGCAGCGCGGCCAGCGCCCGATACCGCGGAGACCAACCACCGCAGGCGGACGCATTTCCAAAGGGTGGTGTCCACTGTGGTTGTCGGCTGGTTGCCCCTGTGCGGCATGGCCTCTCAGCCTGGTGACGCTTGGACGTCGCGAGCTTTCGTCGCTCAACCAAACACCTCTCTGATCGAGCTGCGTCAGGGGTCGGACCTGTCCCACAAAGTGCGCGCCTCGCGGGGGCAAGGTTTTGAAACCGCCGGCGGCGACCCGGTCCGTCTCGCGCCCTGGTACAGCACCCGATGGACCGATGTGCGGGTGAGCTGGCTTACCCGGCTTTCGCCCAACACGGGGCTGATCTGGGGCATGAACTCGGGCGAGCGCGGTGAGAAATACCGCATTTCTCCGGGCATCAAGCTGGGCCTGGTGCACCAGCGACCGCTCGGGCGCAGCTCGCTGCTGACGCTGCGTTCGACCACCACGCTGGGGTATCGGTTGCGAGAGAGGACTTGCACGGCGGACTACGGCGTGATCGGTGGCGTGCAGACGGTGAACTGCCGCCTGGCGGCGACCGAACTGTCACCCCAGGACACGCTGCCGCTGCTCTTCAACACATCCTCGCGCGACCAGCGCCAGATCTCCATCACCTTCGAACACGTCTTTTAGTTCTTCACACTCGCCAAAAAACCATGAATTCACACAACCGCTGCGCCTTGGCGCTCTGCAGTCTCTTCGCCGCCGGGTCGGCCATGGCGCAAGACCCACTCGTCGAAACCTCGCTGGAATCGTCTGCCATCACCCAGGCCTGGATGAGCCCGGAGGTTGGCGCCGCCTGGAAACAAGGGTTCAGGGGTCAGGGTGTGACCATCACCGTGGTGGACGATTTCTCCAGCGCTTCGTTGATCAGCGGCAACCTGGGCACCAACAACCAGCGCCTGCGCCATGGCCAGTGGACCTCCATGGAAGCGAAGATGGTGGCCCCGCTCGCCAACGTGGTGAACAAAGACCACCGAACCGGCACCACCGTTGCGCTGCAAAAAGGGCTCAACGTGATCAACCTGAGCTACGGCATGATGGCTGCTGCGGGTCTCAGCGCCCAACAGATTCGCTGGGCTCCACAGGAAAACTCCATCATCAACCACGCCCGCAGCGGTCAAGCGGTGGTCGCCAAAGCGGCGGGCAACGATGGCATCGCGGTGCTGGGGCGCAATGCCCGCGGCCAGAGCGACTACCTGAACCTGGCGCTCCGGGGCACGCCCACCACCCTCTACGTGGGCGCCCTGAACAGCAACGGGACCACGGCCGCGCCGGCCACCATGGCCTCGTACTCCAACACCGCGGGCACCGACCCCGTCATCCAGAGAAACTTCCTGGTGGTGGGCGTGGAAGGCCACAAGACCGGGCTGTATGGCACGTCGTTTGCCGCGCCTGTGGTGTCGGGCTACGCCGCCATCCTGGGCAGCAAGTTCAAGACCGCCACGCCGGTGGCGATCACGAACCAGTTGCTCAACACCGC
>JALOSH010000160.1 GCA_025458545.1 Hydrogenophaga sp. | reverse complement strand
GTCGGCGACTGGAAGTACGACAAGCTGGACCGCCCGCTGCGCCCCGAGCAGGCCATTCTGGGTCTGCGCAAGAACCTGGGCCTGTTCGCCAACTTCCGCCCGGCCATCTGTTACGAACAGCTGGTCGGTGCCTCCAGCCTCAAGCCGGAGCTGATTGCCGGTCTGGACATTCTGATCATCCGCGAGCTGACCGGCGATATCTACTTCGGCCAGCCGCGTGGCCGACGGGTGGCCACCGACGGTCACTTCCCCGGTTCAGAAGAAGCGTTTGACACCATGCGCTACTCCAAGCCCGAGATCGAGCGCATCGCTCATGTGGCCTTCCAGGCCGCGCGCAAGCGGAACAAAAAAGTGACCAGCGTGGACAAGGCCAATGTGCTGGAGACCTTTCAGTTCTGGAAGGACGTGGTCACCGAAGTGCATGCCCAATACCCCGACGTGGAGCTGCAGCACATGTACGTGGACAACGCGGCCATGCAACTGGTCAAGGCGCCCAAGGCGTTCGACGTGGTGGTCACCGGCAACATGTTCGGGGACATCCTGTCCGACGAAGCTTCCATGCTCACCGGCTCCATCGGCATGCTGCCCTCGGCCTCGCTGAACTCGAAGAACCAGGGCCTGTACGAACCCAGCCATGGCAGTGCACCGGATATCGCGGGCAAAGGCATCGCCAACCCGCTGGCGACCATCCTGAGCGCGGCCATGATGTTGCGTTTCAGCCTGAACCAGGAAGCCGCCGCGCAGCGCATCGAAGCGGCGGTGCAGAAGGTGCTGGCACAGGGTCTGCGCACACCGGACATCTTCAGCGAAGGAACGACCAAGGTTGGGACCGCGCAGATGGGCGACGCGGTGGTCAAGGCGCTCGGCTGATCGAGCATCCCCCACCATCCAGGGCGGTCTCGACCGCCTTTTGTCTTCTGGTCGGCGGCGTCAGCTGGCCGGCAGAATGACTCCGCTACAATCTCACCCCATGTTTGCCCTCAGCCCGTTCCCCTTGAACAACGCATCCGCCGCTCCGGCCGATGTGGCTGCGCGCGCAATCACCATCAAAACCACGACCATTAAGGGCTGACCCAGCCTGGTTCGTCGTGCGCCCTCCCCGGCCAGACGAGCCGGGGCAAGTCGGTCTGGTCTGGACCTGTTTATCTACTTGAAAGGGCATTTGAAATGAGCAAGTTGGTTGGTTTGGTCGGCTGGCGCGGCATGGTCGGCTCGGTGTTGATGGATCGCATGGTCGAGGAAAAAGACTTCGATCTGATCGAGCCCCTGTTCTTCTCCACCTCCAACGCCGGCGGCAAAGCCCCGGCCATGGCCAAGAACGAAACCACGCTGCAGGACGCGAACAACATCGACGCCCTCAAGCGCTGCGAAATCATCATCACCGCGCAGGGCGGCGACTACACCAACGAGGTGTACCCCAAACTCCGCGCCGCCGGCTGGAACGGCCACTGGATCGACGCCGCGTCGGCCCTGCGCATGGAAAAGGACGCCGTCATCATCCTCGACCCGGTCAACATGCCGGTCATCAAAAACGCCCTGGCCCGGGGTGGCAAAGAATGGATCGGCGGCAACTGCACCGTCTCCTGCATGCTGATGGGTGTGGGCGCGCTGTACAAAGCGGGTCTGGTCGAGTGGATGAGCACCCAGACCTATCAAGCCGCCTCCGGTGGCGGTGCCCAGCACATGCGCGAACTGCTGACGCAGTACGGCACCCTGAACGCCGAAGTGAAGGCCCTGCTGGACGATCCCAAGAGCGCCATCCTGGAAATCGACCGCAAGGTGATCGCCAAGCAGCGCAGCCTGGGCGCTTCCGAGACCGCCAACTTCGGCGTGCCGCTGGGCGGCAGCCTGATCCCCTGGATCGACAAGGACCTGGGCAACGGAATGTCCAAAGAAGAATGGAAGGGGATGGCCGAGACCAACAAGATCCTGGGCCTGGGCGAAGGCTTCAGCTCGGCCGCCATCCCGGTCGACGGCTTCTGCGTGCGCGTGGGCGCTATGCGCTGCCACAGCCAGGCCCTGACCTTCAAGCTGAAGAAGGACGTGCCGGTGGCCGACATCGAAGCCATGATCGCCGCCGACAACCCGTGGGCCAAGGTGGTGCCGAACACGCGCGAAGCAACCATCCGGGATCTGACCCCGGTGGCCGTGACCGGCACCATGACCATCCCGGTCGGCCGCATCCGCAAGCTGGCGATGGGTCCGGAGTACGTGGGCGCCTTCACCATCGGTGACCAGTTGCTCTGGGGCGCGGCGGAGCCGCTGCGCCGCATGCTGCGCATTTTGTTGGACGCCTGAGCGCCACTACTTCCGACTTACATCTGTGCACAAGCCGGCCCCGGGGCCGGCTTTGTCGTTGTGAGGCCGCAACGCGAGAGACTTGCTGGAGTCGACCAACGGCCGTCTCAGAAACTCAAGCGGATTCTCAGCTTGTCACCGTAATACGTTGATGTTATGGTCAATTCTCGGTTTTTTATGTCGAGGTATATGTGCCAATAACCACCCGCCACACCCCATCCAAACAGGCCTGCGCCAGCCCCGAAAAAAGTGGTCTGCGCGGCCTTGCGCGGTTACATGCGGTTGCCGCTGCGGTGCTGTTGTGCACCACCCTGGCCCACCACAGTGAGGCGCAGGCGCTGGCCCTGGGGCGTGTGGTGGTCCAGTCAGCGCTCGGTGAGCCGCTGCGCGCTGAAATCGACGTGCCTGAAATCTCCGCCGAAGAAGCGGCCAGCCTTCGCGTAGGCCTCGCACCGGCCGACACCTTCCGCGCGGCGGGCATGGAAATCAACCCCGCCTTGACCGATCTCCAGGTCAGCCTGCAGCGCCGCGCCAACGGCGCACAGTATTTGCGGCTGTCGAGCTCCCGCCCGGTCAACGAGCCGTTCATGGACATGATCCTGGAAGCCAACTGGGCATCCGGTCGCATTGTGCGCGACTACACCCTGCTGTTCGATCCGCCGAACCTGCGCCAGGCGGCCGCGCCCGCTCCGCTGGCGCCGGCCGTTTCCGCCCAGCCTGCGCCTGCCCAGGTGCAGGCCCCCGCTGCGCGGCCGGTGACACCGCCAGCAGCCGCTGCGGTGAGCCCGGCCCCTGCGACGACCCGTGCCGCGCCGGCACCCAGGCCAGCCCCCGCTCCAAAGCCCGCTCCAGCGCGTGCGGAAGCCGCCGCCCCAGCCGCTGCGGCGCCATCCGCAGGAGCGGGAGACGGCGGGCAGGTGCGTGTGCGTTCAGGTGAAACGGCCAGCCGCATTGCAACCCGAAACAAGCCAGCCAATGTCTCGCTGGACCAGATGCTGGTGGCCATGCTGCGCGCCAACCCCAACGCGTTCATCGATGGCAACGTGAACCGCATCAAGGCGGGTGCGGTGCTGGACCTGCCCGAACAGGCACAGGCCAGCGCGATCCCGGCCGACGAAGCGCGCCAGGTGATCGCCGCCCAAAGCCGCGATTTCAACGAATTCCGTCGGCGTCTCGCGGGCCAAGTGCCTGCCGCGAATGTTGGCGGGGCCGACCGCCAGGCGACCGGCCGGGTGCAGGCCGAGGTCGAAGACAAAAAGCCCGCTGCGCCCACCCAGGACAAATTGACGCTGTCGAAAGGTGCCACAGCGGCCCAGACCGCCGAAGAGGCCAAGATCGCGCAGGAGCGCCAGGCCAGGGAAACCGCCAGCCGCGCCGCCGAGCTCTCACGCAACATCGAAGACCTGGCCAAGCTCGGCACCAGCACCGCAGCGGCCACCGCCGCGGCCGGGACGTCTGCGGGAACGGCCACCGCACCGGGTCTGACCGTGCCAGGTGCGGCTGCCACGGTGACTGCGCCCGTCAGCACGCCCACCGTGGCCGTCGCCACCCCGACGGCGACTGTGGCGGCCACCACAGCCACCGAGGTCACAGCCCCCACCACCGAAACCGCTGCTGCGCCAGCACCGGCCGCACCGTTGCCGACGCCCGCACCGGCCATCGAAGAACCCAGCTTCATGGCACAGCTGGGCGAGAACCCCCTGGTGTTGCCAGCCGCTGGTGGCCTGCTGGCCTTGCTGGCCGGATTGGGTGTCTACCGCCTGCGCCAACGCAAAAAAGGATCGGGCGTCGACAGCTCCTTCCTCGAAAGCCGCCTGCAACCCGATTCGTTCTTTGGTTCCAGTGGTGGTCAGCGCATTGACACCGCCGAGGCCGCCGCATCCGGTTCGTCCATGGTCTATTCGCCGAGCCAGCTCGACGCGGCGGGTGACGTGGACCCGGTGGCCGAGGCCGATGTGTACCTGGCTTACGGTCGCGACCTGCAGGCCGAGGAAATCCTCAAGGAAGCGATGCGCAGCACGCCGACCCGCGTGGCCATCCACAACAAGCTGCTGGAAATCTACGCCAAACGCCGCGACGCCAAGGCGTTCGAAGTGGTGGCCACCGAAGCCTATGGTCTGACCCAGGGACAAGGTCCCGAGTGGGAGCAGGCCTGCGCCCTGGGCAAGGAGCTCGACCCGAGCAACCCGCTGTACCAGCCCGGCGGCAGCCCTGCTCCGAAACCCGGCGCTCCCAGCGGCATGGCCACGCTGCCCTTTGGCAGCAGCACGCTGGCACAAAACACCCGACCGGGTGCCGTTGCTGCGGTGCCAGCGGCCGGCCTCGACATGGCGCTGGACCTCGACCTGGACGAACCCTCGGGGCATGCCGCACTCACGGCCGCGGCACCTCGGGACGCCATGATGTCGGGCATGGACGATCTGAACACCACCGAAGCGCTCACGAGCACGCCGGTGGATGACAAGCTCGACTCCCGATCCATGCCCATGGACTTCGACCTCGACTTCCCGTCGGAACCGATGGCCTTGTCCGACCCCGGCACCGCGCCCCCGGCGGCAGCGGCTGGCCCAGCCGCATCCGAGCCAGGCATGTTCGATGGCAACGAGGTGTTGCCAGACTTCGGTCTCGAAGCACCCGTTGCTTCGAACGCCGCCAACGACCTGAAACTGGACTTGGGCGCGGCCGTTGAAGCGGCCCCCGTGGCGCCGCCGGCGACACCGGAGCTGCTGTCGTTCGACCTGAGCGACATCAACCTCGACCTGAGCGACAAAGCACCGGCTTCGGCTCCGGACACCATGCCGTCCGACCTGGGCGGTCTCACGGCCGAGAATCCGCTGGAGACCAAGCTCTCATTGGCCGAAGAATTCCGCGCCATCGGTGACCTGGAGGGCGCACGCTCGCTGGCCGAAGAGGTGCTGGCGGAAGCCTCGGGTTCGCTCAAGTCCAAAGCGAGCACGTTCCTGAACGAACTGGCCTGACGCACCGGGCGCCGTTGTTGTTGTCGTCACCGACGCCGCCCGGCGAACCTGCTCCCATTCCAGGCAACACCGTACAGGACCAACTGGAACGTGCCTTGGCTCGCTTCCTGGCCACCGCCGCGCCCAAGACCCTGTGTGCAGGCCGCACCGACGCGGGCGTGCACGGCCTGAACCAAGTGGTGCATTTCGATGGCCCGCTGGATCGTCCGACCAACGCCTGGGTGCGTGGCACCAACAGCTTCTTGCCGCCCAACATCGCCGTGCAATGGGCGCGGCCGGTACCACCGGGCTTCCACGCCCGGGCCAGTGCGACCGCTCGCCGCTACGCCTATGTGCTGCTCGAATCGCCGGTGCGTCCCAGCGTCGATGCGGGACAGGTGGGCTGGGTGTTTCGCCCATTGAAGGCAGAAGCCATGCAGGCGGCCTCTCACTTTCTGCTTGGCGAACACGATTTCACCTCGTTCCGTGCCTCCTCGTGCCAGGCGCACAGCCCGGTGAAAGACATGCGGCGCATCGAGATCGTGCGCCGGGGCGCCTATTGGCGCTTCGAATTCGAAGCGTCGGCCTTCCTGCACCACATGATCCGCAACATCATGGGCTGCCTGATCGCGATCGGCACGGGCAACCGCCCTCCACAGTGGATGGCCGAGGTGCTGGCTGCCAAGAGCCGCGATGCCGCCGCACCCACTTTTGCCCCGGACGGGCTGTACTTTCTCGGGCCGGTCTACGATGCGTCCTGGAACATCCCGGAGCGCACGCCCGCTTTTGACTGGTTGCCGTAGTCAATGCACCCCCCGCGCCGCCTGCGGCGTCACCCCCCCAGGGGGCGACACTGGCGGCCCGGCGGAGCCGGTTCCGCGGTGTCCCCGAACAAGTCACCTCTGCCGATGAAACACCTTCGCACTCGCATCAAGATTTGTGGACTGACCCGCGAGGCCGACGTGGATGCGGCCGTTCATTCGGGCGCTGACGCCATCGGCTTCGTGCTGTATCCGCAAAGCCCGCGCTTCGTGTCGCCCGAGCGGGCGGGTGAACTGGCGCGGCGTCTGCCCGCTTTTGTCACACCGGTGCTGCTGTTCGTGAACGCGAGTCCGGAGTTCATCGCGCAAGGCGTGGCCGCCGTTCCCAACGCCCTGCTCCAGTTTCACGGCGACGAAACGCCGGCCGACTGCCTGGCCGCTGGCCGCCCTTTTCTGCGGGCAGCACGCATACCCACTGGCCCAGCCGGAGCGGGCTTCGATCTTCTAAAATACGCGCAAGACTTTTCCGCCGCCCAGGCTGTCTTGCTTGACGCCCATGTCGAGGGTTTTGGCGGCGGTGGTCAATCCTTCGACTGGAACGCTTTCCCGTGGTCACACCCGCTTCTAAACGCCAGCTCTCGCCTCGTTTTGTCTGGTGGACTCGACGCTGCAAACGTGATCGATGGCATCAGCCGCGTGCGGCCCTGGGCCGTTGACGTGAGTTCCGGCGTCGAGGTGTCCAAAGGCATCAAAGACGCCGCCAAGATCCACGCATTCGTCGCCGCCGTGCGCGCGGCCGACGCCCTCTTATCCCGTCCGAGCTGACACCGTTCCAGGGTCGCTCGGGTCATTGAACCGAGACACCCCATGGACACCTACCAGCAACCCGACCTCCGCGGTCATTTCGGCATCTACGGTGGCAGCTTCGTGAGCGAGACGCTCACCCACGCCATCAACGAACTGAAAGCCGCTTACGCGAAGTACCAGCACGACCCCGAGTTCCTCGCTGAGTTCAAAAGCGAGCTCGCGCACTTCGTGGGCCGTCCGTCACCGGTCTACCACGCCGCACGCATGAGCCGCGAGCAGGGGGGCGCGCAGATCTTCTTGAAGCGCGAAGACCTCAACCACACCGGCGCGCACAAGGTCAACAACACCATCGGCCAGGCCATGCTCGCCAAGCGCATGGGCAAGCCGCGGGTGATCGCCGAGACCGGCGCCGGGCAGCACGGCGTGGCCACGGCCACCATCTGCGCGCGTTATGGTCTGGAGTGCGTGGTCTACATGGGCAGCGAAGACGTGAAGCGTCAGAGCCCCAACGTCTACCGCATGAAGCTGCTGGGCGCCACCGTGGTGCCGGTGGAAAGCGGCAGCAAGACGTTGAAAGATGCGCTCAACGAAGCCATGCGCGACTGGGTGGCCAACGTGGACAACACCTTCTACATCATCGGCACCGTGGCCGGCCCGCACCCTTACCCGATGATGGTGCGTGATTTCCAGAGCGTGATCGGCAACGAATGCCTGGTGCAGATGCCCGAGATGCTGAAAACCGCTGGATGCGCGAGCGAACAACCCGATGCGGTGGTGGCCTGCGTGGGCGGCGGCAGCAACGCCATGGGCATCTTCTACCCCTACATCAACCACGCCGCCACACGCCTGATCGGTGTGGAAGCGGCCGGTGAAGGCCTGGAGAGTGGCAAGCACTCCGCGTCTTTGCAAAAGGGCAGCCCCGGTGTGCTGCACGGCAACCGCACCTACGTGCTGCAGGACGACAACGGCCAAGTGACCGAGACACACAGCGTGAGCGCTGGCCTGGACTATCCCGGCGTCGGGCCGGAGCACGCGTTCCTCAAAGACATCGGTCGCGCCGAGTACGTCGGCATCACCGACACGGAAGCGCTCGAAGCCTTCCACTATCTGTGCCGCACCGAAGGCATCATCCCCGCGCTGGAATCGAGCCACGCCGTGGCCTATGCCATGAAGCTGGCCAAGACCATGAGGCCCGACCAGTCCATCCTGGTCAATCTCTCGGGCCGTGGCGACAAGGACATCGGTACCGTGGCCGATCTGTCGAACGCCGATTTTTATTGCCGACCCAGTTGCCGTGGGCAGTCGGTCAAGGGTGGCGTCGAATCCGTTGTGAAGGTGTCCAAATGAGCCGCATTGAGAAGACGTTTGCCCACCTCAAGGCGCAGGGTCGAAAAGCACTGATTCCCTTCGTCACCGCTGGATTCCCGTACGCCGACATCACACCCGAGCTGATGCACGGCATGGTGGAGTCGGGTGCCGATGTGATCGAACTCGGCGTGCCGTTCTCCGACCCGTCGGCCGACGGTCCGGTGATCCAGAAGGCTGGCGACCGTGCGCTGGCGCTGGGCATCGGGCTGGCGCAGGTGATTGCCATGGTCAAGACCTTCCGCGAACGCAACGCCACCACACCGGTGGTGCTGATGGGCTACGCCAACCCGATCGAGCGCTACGACCAGAAGCATGGCGTCGGCAGCTTTGTGCGCGACGCGTCGAGCGCTGGTGTGGACGGCGTGCTGGTGGTGGACTATCCGCCCGAGGAATGCGAAGACTTCGCCGCCGCCTTGCGCGCCGCGAACATGGACCTGATCTTCCTGCTGGCCCCCACCAGCACGCCCGAGCGCATGCAACAGGTGGCGCGTGTGGCCAGCGGCTATGTGTATTACGTGTCGCTCAAGGGCGTGACCGGTGCCGGCACGCTGGACGTGGGCCAGGTCGAGGCCATGCTGCCGCGCATCCGCGCGCACGTGAGCGTGCC
>JALOSH010000159.1 GCA_025458545.1 Hydrogenophaga sp. | reverse complement strand
TCCGGCGGCGCGGCCTTGAGGATCTCCAGCGCGCGGTCGTCGCGGCCGCGGAAGTCGGGCACCAGCACCTCGATTTGCGTGCCCGGTGAGTGCTCGCGTGTCTTGCGGATGCACTCGACGAAATGGCCCGCACCGCCGTCGCGCAGATCGTCGCGGTCCACGCTGGTGATCACCACATACTTGAGCTTGAGCTGGGCGATGGTCTTGGCCAAGTTCTCTGGCTCGTGTACGTCCAGCGGGTCCGGGCGACCGTGGCCCACGTCGCAGAACGGGCAACGGCGGGTGCACTTGTCGCCCATGATCATGAAGGTGGCCGTGCCTTTGCCGAAACACTCACCGATGTTGGGGCAACTGGCTTCCTCGCACACTGTCACCAGTTTGTTGGCGCGCAGCACGTCCTTGATTTCGTAGAAGCGGGTGGTCGGCGAACCAGCCTTGACACGGATCCACTCCGGCTTCTTGAGCACCTCGCCCGGCACGATCTTGATCGGGATGCGGGCCGTCTTGGCCTGGCTTTTCTGCTTGGCGGTGGCGTCGTAACTGGCCGCGGGCTGGGCCTGGCGGACGGTGGTGTCTGCAACCGCCGGGTTGGCCGCGGGTGTGTCGGTGCTGTTCATGGTGAGGGCGCGGACGGCGCGGTGGTGTTCAAGGGCTGAAGGCAGCGCCGAGCTTCTGGCCCAGCACCTGCGCCGCTTCATCCCATGAAACGGCCACCCCGATTGTAGAAAGGTCCACCGTTTGCAGGCCGGCATAACCACAGGGGTTGATGCGCCAGTAGGGCTGCAGGTCCATCGCCACGTTCAGCGCCACGCCGTGGTAGCTGCAATGCCGACTGACTTTGATGCCCAGCGCTGCGATCTTGCCCAGACCGGTGAAGTCGGGCTTGGGCGCCGGGCTGCCAGGCTCGCGCTTTTGGGGTCGCTGCGCCAGCATGGCGTGGTCGAACGGATCGTCCAGCCGCACATAGATGCCTGGCGCACCGGCCACCCGGTGCCCGGTCACACCAAAATGGTCCAGCGTGCGGATCACCGCTTCTTCGATGCGGTGCACATACTCTTTGACAAAGTAGCCCGCTCGCTGCAAGTCGATCAGCGGATAGGCCACCACCTGTCCCGGTCCGTGGTAGGTCACCTGCCCGCCCCGGTTGGTCTTGACCACCGGAATGTCGCCCGGGGCCAGCAGGTGGTCGTCGCGCCCGGCGATGCCCTGGGTGAAGACCGGCGGGTGTTCGCAGACCCACAGTTCGTCGGGCGTATCGGTGCTGCGCGCCTCGGTGAACGAGACCATCGCGTCGTAGGTGGGTTCGTAATCGACCCGACCCAGTGGGCGGATCAGCATGCTCACAGCACCACTTTCACCATCGGGTGGGTGGTGAGCGTGCGGTAGAGCTCGTCGAGCTGTTCGCGGCTGGTCACATGCACCGACAGGGTGAGCCCCAGGTAATTGCCCGCCTTGCTGGGCCGTTGTTCGATGGTCGAGGGGTCGAAACCCGGGTCAAAAGCGCGGGCGACATGGGTCATGGCCGCGAGATAACCGTCCACGTTCGCGCCCATGACCTTGATCGGGAATTGGCAGGGGTATTCGATCAGTGATCGTTCAGGCGGGATGTCGGGGGGCAGTTCCATGGGGCACTCTTCAAATCGATGGTCCATCCGACCAGGCGGCTGCGGTTGTCGGTGGTCCGTGCCGCGCTTGCGCTGCACGCCGGTTCTCAAACCTCAAGGCATCGAGGGCCATTACCGCCGGGTGGATGTTCTGTGTCCGGATTATCGGGCGCAGCTTTCGGCGCAGGGGATCGCGTTCAGGCCTTCTTGCGGCAGGCTGGGGTTTCTACGTATAATCAGGGGCTTTGCGAAACATCCCACGTTTGTAACCTGCTCGTAATTTGTCATGAACACAATGCCGGATCCCAAGGCGCCGGTGGTGAGGTCTGACAAGGCAAACAACGACCGAGGGAACGGCTGGGAAGAAGATGGGTCGCAAGAGCCTGAATTCAAGCCATTGACGCGCGAAGAAGCGCAGCGGTGGCGATCGCTCCAACCGGCGATGTCGGTCTGGCAGCTGGTGATGGTGCAGTGGGTGGTGGGTCTGGCGGCTGGGCTGCTGGGGTGGTTGCTGACGCAGCGTGCTTCGGTGGGTTGGTCGGTCTTGTACGGCGCGGCAGCGGTGGCGGTTCCATCGGCTCTGATGGCTTATGGGCTGACTTCCAGTGCGGTGTCCCGGATGTTGGCGGGTGTGGCGCAAGCCGCTTTCGCTGGATTTCTGCTGTGGGAAGGTGTGAAGATTTTGATGGCCGTCTCCATGATGTGGCTGGCGCCTCAGATCGTCCCGGAACTCAGCTGGCTGGGCCTTTTGGTCGGCCTGGTATTGACTCTCAAGGTGTACTGGTTCGGATTCTGGGTCCGGTCCAGGCGTTCAAACGTAAACGGTTGATTGGCGCGAACGAACATGGCTGCAGAAGGTATCGGTCCCACCCCTGGTGAGTACATCCGCCATCACTTGGTCCACATGACCAATGAGAAGCAAAAGTCCATCGTCGACTTTTCCATCATCAACATCGATTCCGTGATCGTCAGCAGCTTGCTGGGAGCGCTGATCTGCTATGTGCTGTACCGCGCTGCGCGACAGGCCCATGCCGGCGTGCCGGGTCGCTTCCAGGCGGCGGTCGAAATGTTGGTCGAGATGGTCGACAGCCAGGCCAAAGGCGTGATCCACAACGCCCAGAGCCGCAAGGTGATCGCACCCATGGCGCTCACGGTGTTTGTGTGGATCTTCATGATGAACTTCATGGACATGATCCCGGTGGATCTGTTTCCCCAGATCTGGCACGTGGCCGGTCCGGCCATGGGTTTTCCTGATTACCTGCGCGTGGTGCCCACCGCCGATCTGTCGACCACGCTGGGTCTGTCGCTGTCGGTGCTGCTGATGTGCCTGTACTACAACATCAAGATCAAGGGCCTGGGCGGCTGGACACACGAGCTGGTGACCGCCCCCTTTGGCACTTCCAAGAATCCTGTTTGGGCACTGCTGCTGGGCGTGACCAACTTCCTGATGCAGATGATCGAGTTCGTGGCGAAGACGGTTTCGCACGGCATGCGGTTGTTTGGCAACATGTTCGCGGGTGAACTGGTGTTCATGCTGATCGCGCTGCTGGGTGGTTTTGCCGCCTTCTCGCTGTCTGGTGGGCTCTTCTTCGTCGGACACCTGATCGCAGGCACGGTGTGGACCTTGTTCCACATTCTGGTCATCACCTTGCAGGCGTTCATTTTCATGATGCTGGCCCTGATTTATCTGGGTCAAGCGCATGACGCTCACTAAGCTGCGCGGTTTCACCTCGCTCTCTAGTTCTTTCGTTTCTTCCCTTTCTCAACCTTCGTTCATCTCATAGGAGTCATCATGGAAAACGTTCTGGGTCTCGTCGCACTGGCTTGTGGTCTCATCGTCGGTCTGGGTGCCATTGGCGCCTCGATCGGTATCGCTCTGATGGGTGGCAAGTTCCTCGAAGCGTCGGCCCGCCAGCCCGAACTGATGAACGACCTGCAGACCAAGATGTTCATCTTGGCCGGTCTGATCGACGCTGCTTTCCTGATCGGTGTGGCCATTGCCCTGCTGTTCGCTTTCGCGAACCCCTTCACGCTGGCCGCTTAATGGATGTTGCTGCCGTGCGCGGCGGCGTCCGGCGAACCGGCTCAGGTCGGTTCGCGATCCGGCTCACCGCTGAAGCTGCAGCCAACGCGTCACCACTCTTGTCAACACACAGAAAGGCGTTGCGATGAATATCAATGCAACCCTCTTTGCGCAGGCCATTGTCTTTGCGATCCTGGTGTGGTTCACGATGAAATTCGTGTGGCCCCCGATCGCCAAAGCACTCGATGAGCGTGCGTTGAAGATTTCCGAAGGTCTGGCATCGGCCGAGAAGGCCAAGTCCGAACTGGCCGTGGCCAACAAGCGCGTGGAAGCCGAGCTGAGCCAGTCGCGCAACGAGGCGGCCACCCGGTTGGCCGATGCCGAGCGCCGCGCTCAGACCGTGATCGAAGAGGCCAAAGCCCGTGCCACGGACGAAGCCGCCAAGATCGTGGCCGCTGCCCGCCAGGAAGCCGAACAGCAGGTCGTCAAGGCCCGCGAAGCCCTGCGCGAAGAAGTGGCCGCTCTGGCCGTCAAAGGTGCCGAGCAGATCCTCAAGCGCGAAGTCAACGCCGGTGTTCACGCCGAGTTGCTGGGTCGCCTGAAGACCGAGCTCTGAACCGACCCGACGCTCAGGTTCCGTTTGATATCCGCAGGCACCAAAAGGTAGACCATGGCCGAAATCGCCACCATTGCCCGCCCTTACGCCGACGCGCTGTTCAAGGCCGCCGGTGCAGATACGGCCAGCGTTGCTCTCTGGCTTGACGAACTGGCCGCCGTTGCTTCCAACGAGCAGCTGCTCCAGTTCGCCGACGCTCCAAAGTCGTCATCCGATCAGGTGTTCGGTGTCGTCTCCGGTGTGCTCAAGAACGCGCTGCCGGTGATGGGCCAGAATTTTCTGCGCACCGTGATCGACAACGGACGCATTGAGGCCTTGCCCGAAATCGCTGCGCAGTTCCGCGCTTTGAAGAATGCCCAGCAGGGCAGTTTCGACGCCGTGGTGCACAGCGCGTTCGACATGGACAGCGCTGCGCTGGCCGATCTGTCGGGTGTGCTGGAAAAGCGATTTGGTCGCAAGCTCAACCTGCAGCTCCAGTTGCAGCCCGATCTGATCGGTGGCGTGCGTGTGGTGGTGGGTGACGAGGTGCTCGACACCTCGATCAAGGCCCGCCTGGAACAAATGAAAGTGGCCCTGACGGCTTGATAGCCCGACGGTCCGTCGCTGTGCGCCCTCATCCCATTTAACGAAAGAAGGAAAGAGTCATGCAACTCAATCCCGCCGAAATTTCCGAATTGATCAAGTCCCGCATCGAGGGGCTGGGCGCATCGAGCGATGTGCGCAACCAGGGCACCGTGGTGTCGGTGACCGACGGTATCGTCCGTGTTCACGGCCTGTCGGACGTGATGCAGGGCGAGATGCTGGAATTCCCGGCCAACAAGGACGGCGTGCCCTCCTTCGGCCTGGCCCTGAACCTCGAGCGCGACTCCGTCGGTTGCGTGATCCTGGGTGAGTACGAGCACATCTCCGAAGGCGAAACCGTCAAGTGCACGGGCCGCATTCTGGAAGTGCCGGTCGGCCCCGAGCTGATCGGCCGCGTGGTCAACGCCCTGGGTCAGCCCATCGACGGCAAGGGCCCGGTCAACGCCAAGATGACCGACGTGATCGAAAAGGTCGCTCCCGGCGTGATCGCCCGTAAATCGGTGGACCAGCCGGTGCAGACCGGTCTGAAGTCGATCGACTCGATGGTGCCCGTGGGCCGTGGCCAGCGCGAGCTGATCATCGGCGACCGCCAGACCGGCAAGACGGCGGTGGCGATCGACGCCATCATCAACCAGAAGGGTCAGAACATGACCTGCGTTTACGTCGCGATTGGCCAGAAGGCCTCGTCGATCAAGAACGTGGTGCGTGC
>JALOSH010000007.1 GCA_025458545.1 Hydrogenophaga sp. | reverse complement strand
CTGGTGATTGGCGACCGCCGCTTGCTGACCAAGTCCTACGGCAACCGCTTGCTGGCTGCCCTGCCACCCATGAGGCGGCTGGAGGACGAATCGGACTTGCTGGCCGAGCTCGACGCCCTGGTGCTTACCAGAGCTTCCACCAGGGATCGCCAGACGACCTGAAACCCTGGGACAGGAACTCGCTCTGCGGGTGGTTGGCCAGCATCACGCGGCGGGCGTCGTCGCGCAACTGGTTCATGCCCAGCGCGTCGTACGACTGCATGAGGATGAACAGCGCTTCTTCGCGCGCCGGTGCCGCCGGGTAGTCGCTCAAGGCACGCTGTGCGCGGTTGATCGCCGCCACATGGGCGCCCCGGTTGAGGTAATAACGGGCCACATGCACTTCGTACTGCGCCAGCGAGTTGACGATGTAGGTCATCCGGGTCCGCGCGTCGGGTGTGTAGCGCGAATCCGGGAACCGCGTCGCCAGTTCGCGGAAGGATTCGAAAGACTCCTTGGCCGCTTTTTGGTCCCGCTCCGACAGGTCCTGGCGTGCGATCGAGCCAAACAGACCCAGGTTGTCGTTGAAGTTCACCAGGCCGCGCAAATACAGCGCGTAATCCATCGCCGGACTGGCCGGGTGCAGACGCATGAAGCGGTTGAGCGTGGCCAGCGCCTGGGCCGGTTCGTTGGCCTTGTACTGGGTGAAGGCTTTGTCGAGCTGGGCTTGCTGGGCCAGCAGGGTGCCCGCGGCGCGGCCCTCAAGCTTTTCATACAGACCGATGGCTTTCTCGAAGGCTCCGGCGTTGCGTTCATCGGTGGCTTCGCTGTACAGCCGGTTGGGGCTCCAGCCTGTGGTCGGGTCCGCGGCGGTGGTGCTGCAGCCGGGCAAGGCGAGCACAGCGCCCAGGGCACACAGCAGCACGACCGATAATCTGGAACGAAGCATTGAGGCGTACCTTCACAACGGGAACACAGGATTTGAGCTCGGAAATTATATCGACGGGGGGTGTGGCGGGTGGCCCCGGGATCGGGGCCCTGCCGATGGACGCCAGAGATGCCGACGGCCTGGGCGATGAGGCGCTGCAGGAGGTCGAAAACCGCATCTGCGAGATCCCCTCCGACATGCATGGATGGCGGGTCGACCGCGCGCTGGCGCGCCTGATTCCCGAATTCTCACGCTCGTATCTGCAGCAGCTCATGGCCGATGGCGCCGTGCAGGCGCGGGGCGCACCGTTGCGCAAGCCCGCTGCCCGCGTGCAGGTGGGCGAGCAACTGCAGGTGGAGTTGCGTCCCACCCAGCAAGCCATGGCCTTCGTTGCCCAGCCCATGGCGCTTGACGTGGTGTTTGAAGATGCCCATCTGCTGGTGATCCACAAGCCTGCCGGTCTGGTGGTGCACCCGGCAGCGGGCCACTGGAGCGGCACACTGCTCAACGGCCTGCTGGCCCACCATTCCGCTGCGGCCACCCTGCCCCGAGCCGGCATCGTGCACCGGCTCGACAAAGACACCTCGGGCCTGATGCTGGTGGGCAAAAGCCGCGCGGCCATGGACGCCCTGGTGCGCGCCATCGCCGCGAGGGAGGTGCACCGCGAGTACCTCGCGCTGGCCCATGGCGCCTGGAAGGGCGCTCCAGAGCAGGGCGTGGACCAGCCCGTGGGGCGCGACACCCACAACCGCCTGCGCATGGCCGTGTTGCGGCCCGAGGCCAGCGGCGCCAAGTCGGCACAGACCACCATCCGCCTGCTGGACGGCAGCCCGACACATTGCCTGCTGGCCTGCAAGCTGCACACCGGGCGCACCCACCAGATCCGGGTGCACATGGCCTGGCTGGGGCACCCGCTGGTGAGCGATACCCTGTACGGCGGCAAACCCGTGTTGGGCATGCACCGGCAGGCCCTGCACGCGACCCGTCTGCGCCTGCTGCACCCGGTGCTGGGCGAAAGCCTGTCGTTTCAGGCGCCTCCGCCAGCCGATTTTGTGCAAGCGCTGGCCGCAGCCGGGCTCCATTACAATGAAACTTCGTTGGGGTGAGGCCACTCCGACCTTGCAAATGCCCTCGCAGGGCGCCCGCTTGCGATTGTTCCCGATCGTTTTGACCGCCCCACCCGGATTCCTCCGCCCGTGGCTTTGAGTTTGCGTCCCGTCCGGTGGTCCGGCACGCCTCTGCGGTGTGCCATCTCCGACGCTGGCTGCTCCACCCGCACGGACCGGCTGACCGGCTTTAGACAGACACCAGCGATGAACACCACGGATGCCCGCCGCGTCCTCGAGACGGCTTTGATATGTGCGCCGCAACCGCTCTCTGTGCGAGAGCTCGGGGTGCTGTTCGACGCCGAAGTGGCGCCCGACACCATCAAATCCCTGCTCGCCGACCTGCAGCTGGAGTGGACCGGGCGCGGCGTCGAACTGGTGCAGGTGGCCAGTGGCTGGCGCTTCCAGAGCCGTCCCGAACTGCGGCCATTCCTGGACCGACTGCACCCCGAAAAACCGCCACGCTACACCCGTGCCACGCTGGAGACTTTGGCCATCATCGCCTACCGGCAGCCGGTGACGCGCGGCGACATGGAAGACATCCGCGGCGTGACCATCAATTCGCTGATCCTCAAGCAGCTCGAAGACCGTGGCTGGGTCGAGGTGATCGGCCACCGTGAAACCGTGGGTCGTCCGGCCTTGTTTGCCACCACCCGCCAGTTCCTCGACGACCTGGGCATCGCTTCCCTCGACCAACTGCCGCCGCTGGAAGGCAGCGAAGTTCAAGAATCCGCCTTCGATCGGCTGGATTTTGAATCCCTCTCGAACAGCCTCCAGGCAGAACCTGGCGACGTTCCGGAGCGGGTCGACGCGGTGGAATCCGGGTCTGCCGCTGCCGACCCATCCACCCCTTTGCTTCTCGACGAACCGTCGCTGGCCGCTTCTCCACAGGAAAACCATGACACCGGTGCCCAACCCGAACAACCCGCCTGAGTCGTTGCCTGAAGCGGTGACCGAAGCCGCAGCGGCGCCAGCTGGCGCGGCCGCGCCCCGCCAAGTTCGCGAGCCCGAAGCGCTGAGCTTCGACGAGGTGGTCAGTGGCGCGTTCGACGCCGAGCAGGAGAAAGACCTGCCCCTGCCGACCAAACGTGTGCTTGCCCCCCAGGCCGAATCGCCCAAGCTGCACAAGGTGCTGGCGCAGGCCGGCATGGGCTCGCGGCTGGAGATGGAGCAATTGATCCTGGAGGGGCGCATCTCTGTCAATGCGGAGCCGGCTCACATCGGCCAGCGCATCCAGTTTGGCGATGTGATCAAGGTCAACGGCAAGCCGGTGCGCGTGCGCATGACGCCGCCGCCCCCGCGCGTGCTGGCATATCACAAGCCTGCCGGTGAAGTGGTGTCGCATGACGATCCGCAGAACCGCCCCACCGTGTTCCGACGTCTGCCACGGCTGTACCAGGGCAAGTGGCAGTCGGTTGGTCGGCTGGACCTGAACACCGAAGGTCTGTTGCTGCTCACCGATTCGGGCGAACTGGCCAACCGCCTGATGCACCCGCGCTTTGGCCTGCAGCGCGAGTACGCGGTGCGCGTGCTGGGCGCGCTGTCCAACGATGAAAAGCAGCGCTTGCTCGACGGTGTCAGGCTCGACGACGGCGTGGCGCAGTTCGCCAGCATCGAAGACGGCGGCGGCGAAGGCGCCAACTGCTGGTACCGCGTGACGATTGGCGAGGGTCGCAACCGCGAGGTGCGTCGCATGTTCGAGGCCGTGGGTCATGCGGTGAGCCGCCTGATCCGCATCCGTTACGGCGCCATGGTGCTGCCGCGCGGTCTCAAGCGGGGGGTGTGGGTCGAGCTGGACCAGCGCGATATCGACCGCCTGACCAGCGCAGCCGGTATGCCCGCAGTGGGCGGCGGCGGCGAGCGCGGCGCGCGCCCTGGTGGTCGCCACCCGGCCCAGCGCGCCAAGCCTGCGCCCAAGTCTGCCGCGAAAAACGGCGGTCGCTCGTTCGGCAACCCGCCCGGAAGCCGTGGCGAAACGCCAGACGTCCGGCGCAGCAGCATGTTTGCGGCTCCAGCGGGCAAGCCGCGGGGTGGCAAGGCCGCAGGGCAGGGTGGCTCGGGCCAGCCCGACCCGATGAAAACCTCGTTCGGCTACATCGGGCAGGACGCTTTGCAGCGACAGCGCGAGCAGGAACGCAAACGTCCGCCGGGTGCTGGTCGCCGCCGCACCGGCGGCGGTGGCGGACGCTGACCGGAAGTCCGGTCTGAGGGCTGGCATCCCTTTGTTTTCATGCGGTCAATGTAGAATCAGGGGCTTTGTGGAAACCCGCAAAAAACCCTCCAGTACCCATAAATTCAAGGAACACCATGGCCATCGAACGCACCCTTTCCATCATCAAGCCTGACGCTGTCGCCAAGAATGTCATCGGCCAGATCTACGCGCGATTCGAAGCCGCTGGCCTGAAGGTTGTGGCCGCCCGCATGGCCCACCTGTCGCGCCGCGAAGCCGAGGCTTTCTACGCTGTGCACAAGGAGCGTCCTTTCTTCAAGGATCTGGTGGATTTCATGATCTCCGGCCCGGTGATGATCCAGGCTCTGGAAGGTGAGGGCGCCATCGCCAAGAACCGCGACCTGATGGGCGCCACCGACCCCAAGAAGGCCGCCGCCGGCACCATCCGCGCCGACTTCGCCGACAGCATCGACGCCAATGCCGTGCATGGCTCCGACGCCCCCGAAACCGCTGCCGTGGAAGTGGCCTTCTTCTTCCCTGGCATGAACGTGTACTCGCGCTGATCCGCGCGAACAACATGACATGACGGTCAACCTGCTCGACTTCGATCTCGAGGGCTTGGCCGCCTATTGCGAACAGCTGGGCGAAAAGCGTTTTCGCGCTGTCCAGCTGTTTCGCTGGATCCATCAAAAAGGGGCTGCGCGCTTCGACGAGATGACCGATCTCGCCAAGAGCCTGCGGGAAAAGCTCCCGGCGGTGTGCACCATCGTCGACCTGCCCGTGCTCTCACGACAGGACTCGGCCGACGGCACCATCAAGTGGCTGTTCGATGTGCGCGACGGCAACGCCGTCGAGACCGTTTTTATTCCCGAAGAAGATCGGGGAACCCTTTGTATTTCATCCCAGGCCGGTTGCGCCGTGGGGTGCCGTTTCTGTTCCACCGGTCACCAGGGCTTTTCGCGCAACCTCACCACTGCGGAAATCCTCGCGCAGCTCTGGCATGCGGAACACTTCTTGCGCAAGCATCTGAAGAAGAACGAGCGCGTCATCACCAACGTCGTGATGATGGGCATGGGCGAGCCGCTGCAGAACTACAGCGCGCTGGTGCCTGCATTGCGTGTGATGCTTGACGACCACGGCTACGGCCTGTCGCGGCGCCGCGTGACGGTGTCCACATCGGGCGTGGTGCCCATGATCGACCGCCTGGCGCGCGACGTGCCGGTGGCGCTGGCCGTGTCACTGCACGCGCCCGAAGACGCATTGCGCGACTCGCTGGTGCCGCTGAACCGCAAGTACCCGCTGGCCGAGCTGCTCGATGCCTGTCTGCGCTACCTGCCCACCGCACCGCGCGATTTCATCACCTTTGAGTACTGCATGCTCGATGGGGTGAACGACCGCCCCGAGCAGGCGCAACAGCTGCTCAGACTGCTGAAGACCCACGGTGGCCGAGGCGTGCCGTGCAAGATCAACCTGATTCCGTTCAACCCGTTCCCGGACTCAGGTCTCAAGTGCTCGCCGCGTTCGGTGGTGCTGAAGTTTGGTGAAATTCTCAACGCGGGCGGCGTGGTCACCACGGTGCGCAAGACGCGGGGCGACGACATCGATGCGGCATGTGGTCAACTCGCGGGCGATGTGCTGGACCGCACCGATGCCGCGCGCCGTTTGGCCGAGCGCCGGGTGGTTGAGCAGCCGATCCGTTTTGTGGGGTCTTCCCAGAGCAAAGCCAAGGACAAACAGGTATGACACAACCGCTTGCATCGGACTCCGCCGGGCGCCGCCTGGCCGTGACATCCGTGGTCTGGACCTCGTTCGCTCTGGCCGCCTTGTTGTCGTTGTCGGTCTCGATGTCCGGGTGCGCGGCGGGCGCCTCCTCTGTCGGCGCTTCCACCAGCGAACCGGTCACCGAGTCCGACGAGCCGGAGGCTCGCAAACGTGCCCGCCTGCGACTGGAACTGGCCTCGGGCTATTTCGAGAATGGCCAGACTTCGGTGGCGCTGGACGAGATCAAGCAGTCGCTGGTGGCCGATCCCAACTACGGCCCTGCTTTCGTGTTGCGCGGCTTGGTGTACATGCGCTTGAACGACAGCCGACTGGCCGAGGACAGCTTCAAGCGCGCACTGCAGATCAACCCGCGCGATCCCGATGCGTTGCACAACTATGGCTGGTTCGCCTGTCAGCAAGATCGCCACAAAGAAGCGGTCGATCTGTTCACGCGCGCCCTGGCCAGCCCGGTGTACGGCGGTCAGGCCAAGACGCTCATGGCCAAAGGCGTCTGCCAGACCCGCATGGGGCAGCTGTCGGAAGCGGAAGGCAGTTTCGCCAGGTCTTACGAGCTCGACGCGGCCAACCCCATCACCGGTTACAACCTCGCTTCGCTGCTGTTCCGGCGCGGCGAGTTCAGCCGTGCGCAGTTCTACATCCGGCGCTTGAACAACTCCGAGTTTGCCAACGCCGAAACCCTCTGGTTGGGCATCAAGGTGGAACGCCGCCTGCGCAACCTGGAGGTCGAGCAGCAATTGGCCCAGCAACTGTCGCGCCGATATCCGCAGTCGCGCCAATGGGCCTCCTACCAGCGCGGAGCTTTTGATGAGTGATTCCCGATCCGTGTCCTCTTCTGCGGCGTCGGCGGCCGAAGCACCGGTCTCCCGACCGGTGCTGCTGCGCCAGTCGCGCGAAGCGGCGGGTCTTCACATCGCTGCGCTGGCCGCAGCGCTGAAGGTGCCGGTCAAGAAGCTGGAGGCGCTGGAGGCGGGGCGCTACGAAGAGCTGCCCGACATGACGTTCGCCCGCGCACTCGCTTCTAGCGCCTGTCGGCAACTGAAAATCGATCCCGCCCCCGTGCTCGAGCAGATACCGCTGGGCCACCAGCCCCAGCTCGGCGACTCACCCCAGGCCATCAACACCCCGTTCAAGCACGCGCAAGAGCCGGCGCCGATGAACCCCATGGGCTGGTTGTCCCGCCCCGCGGTGTTGGGCGCGATCGCCCTGTTGATGGGCGCTTTGGTTCTGGTGTTCATGCCCAATGTGCAGCTGTCAACGCTGGCCACCAAGGCGCCAGCGCCGGCTAGCGCCACCGACGCGTCGACGGTCGTGAGCGAGCCGGTGCCCGCCGTGCTGCCGACCGAACCGCCAGCGGTGCCACAGGCTGCGGTCGCCGCGGCAACAGTCCCGCTCGGCGCATCACCGAGCGCCGCCATCCTGTCCACCGCACCGCAGGTCTCCGAGGTGGCGCCCGCCAGCAGCGTGGCGTCGGCCGACACGGCGACGCAGGTTCCGACACCGGGCAGCCTGTTGAGCATCGTCGCGACCGGAGATTCGTGGGTCGAGGTGGTGAATGGCTCGGGCCGTGTGGTGGTGCAGCGGATGCTGAAAACGGGCGACCTGATCGAGTTCTCCACCGCGCCGCCCTATTCGGTGGTGCTGGGTCGTGCCGATGCTGCCCGCGTCACGGTGCGTGGCCGGCCGTTTGACGTGATGCCCTATGCCCGCAACAGCGTGGCCCGTTTTGAGGTGAAGTAGCCATGGACATTGCCGCCACCACCCTGGAATCGACCGCTCCCATTCCCCTCGGCGGTGCTTTGCCGCGCCGGTCCCGCCAGAGCGTGGTGGCCTGGGGTTCGAACCGCGTCACCGTGGGGGGCGACGCACCGGTGCGCGTGCAGTCCATGACCAACACCGACACCGCCGACGCCATCGGCACCGCGATCCAGGTCAAGGAACTGGCGCTGGCGGGTTCCGAACTGGTGCGCATCACCGTCAACAACGACGAAGCGGCTGCGGCCGTGCCCCACATCCGCGACCAGCTCGACCGCATGGGCATCAGCGTGCCGCTGATCGGCGACTTTCATTACAACGGCCACAAGCTGCTGACCGACCACCCGGCTTGCGCCGAGGCCCTGTCCAAGTACCGCATCAATCCCGGGAACGTCGGCAAGGGCGAGAAGGGCGACCGCCAGTTCGGGCAGATGGTCGAGATCGCCGTGCGACTCGACAAAGCGATCCGCATCGGCGTGAATTGGGGCAGTCTGGACCAGGATCTGCTGGCCCGCATGATGGACACCAACGCGCAGCGCGCCCAGCCCTGGGATGCCCGCCAGGTGATGTACGAAGCGTTGATCACCTCGGCGCTCGATTCGTCCCGCAAAGCCGAAGAGATCGGTCTGCGCCGCGAGCAGATCACGCTGTCGTGCAAGGTCAGTGGTGTGCAGGACCTGATCACGGTCTACCAGTCGCTGGCACAGCGCTGCGACAACCCCTTGCACCTGGGCCTGACCGAGGCCGGCATGGGCACCAAGGGCACGGTGGCGTCGGCCGCCGCGCTGTCGGTGCTGCTGCAGCAAGGCATTGGCGATACCATCCGCGTCTCGCTCACGCCGCAGCCCGGAGAGCCGCGCACACAAGAGGTGGTGATCGCCTCCGAAATCCTGCAGTCGCTTGGCCTGCGCATGTTCGTGCCCAGCGTCACGGCTTGTCCGGGTTGTGGCCGAACCACCAGCACCACCTTCCAGGAACTGGCCAAGCAGATCGACGATTACCTGCGGTCGTCCATGCCGGTCTGGCGCGCCCGTTACCCCGGGGTGGAGAGCATGAAAGTGGCGGTGATGGGCTGCATCGTGAACGGCCCGGGCGAGAGCAAGCACGCCGACATCGGCATCAGCCTGCCCGGCACCGGCGAAGCGCCCGCGGCCCCGGTGTTCATCGACGGGCAGAAGGCCATGACGCTGCGCGGTGAGGGCATTGCGGCCGAATTCCAGACCATTGTCGAAAACTACATCGAGAAAAAGTTCGGGGTTCCGGGCTGAGCGCTGGGCGGCCTGCCCGCTCTCAGACGCTGAACGCCGAACGCACATCACCCATGGCAGAAAAACTCAGTGCCGTCAAAGGCATGAACGACATTGCGCCCCCCGTGTCCGCTCACTGGGAGTGGCTGGAGGACAGGCTGCGCGCGCTGATGCAGCGCTACGGCTACCGCAACCTGCGCACACCCATCGTGGAGCCGACCGCACTGTTCGTTCGCGGCCTGGGTGAGGTGACCGACATCGTCGAGAAGGAGATGTATTCCTTCGAGGACCGCCTCAACGGCGAGCAACTGACGCTGCGCCCGGAAAACACCGCTGGGGTGGTGCGCGCGGCGGTCGAGCATTCCTTGCTGTACGACGGTGGCAAGCGGCTGTACTACATGGGGCCGATGTTCCGCCACGAGCGACCGCAGCGCGGGCGCTACCGGCAGTTCCACCAGTTTGGCGCCGAGGCGCTGGGCTTTGCCGGGCCAGATGTGGATGCCGAGTTGATCGTGCTGGCCTGCGACCTCTGGGCCGAGCTGGGCCTGCAGGGCATCGAGCTGGAAATCAACAGCCTGGGGCAACCAGCCGAGCGCCTGGCGCACCGTGCTGCGTTGATCGCCTACCTGGAGCAACACGCCGCCCAGCTGGACGAAGACGCTCGCCGCCGCCTGCACAGCAACCCGCTGCGCATTCTCGACACCAAGAACCCGGCCATGCAGGCGATGGTCAACGGAGCGCCCTACCTCATGGACTTCCTGGGGCCGGAGTCGCTGGACCACTTCAATCGCCTGCGCGCCCTGCTGGACGCTCAAGGGGTGGCCTACCGCATCAACCCGCGCCTGGTGCGCGGCATGGACTACTACAACCTGTCGGTGTTCGAGTTCGTCACCACCCAGTTGGGCTCGCAAGGCACGGTGTGTGCCGGTGGCCGCTACGACGGCCTGTTCGAACAGATCGGTGGCAAGCCAGCACCCGCTGTGGGCTGGGCACTGGGCATGGAGCGCATCCTGGAGCTCTTGAAAGAGCAGGGGAAGCTGCCCGCGCAGCCGGTGCCCGACGCCTATGCCGTGGTGCCCGACGCCGCCGCCTTGCCCCAGGTGATGCGGGCGCTGCGCGACCTGCGTCGCCAGGGTGTGAGCGTGCAGATGCATGCTGGCGGCGCCGAGGGCATGGGCAGCATGAAGTCCCAGTTCAAGAAGGCCGATGGCAGCGGGGCCCGCTACGCACTCATTTTTGGTGAGCAGGAGTTGGCCGAGGGCATGGTGGCGGTCAAACCACTGCGCGCAAGGCTCGAGGGACAGGCGCCGGCCGCCCAGACCTTGCAAGCACTGGCCGATCCGGGCGCTTGGGCCAGTGCCTTGCGTCAGCCCTGAGACCGACACCGTCGCGCCTACAATCGCCCGAACCCAAATCAATCTCGCCCATGGCCAAACACCTCGACCTTGAAGAGCAGGAACAGCTCGATCAGCTCAAACACTTTTGGGCCCAGTATGGCAACCTCATCACCTGGGTGCTGATCGCTGTTTTTGGCACCATTGCTGCCTGGAATGGCTGGAACTACTGGCAGCGGAGCCAGGCCGTGAAGGCGGCAGCGCTGTACGACGCCATCGAAACCGCGGTCGCATCGCGCGATACCGACAAGGTGGGCCAAGCCCTGGCCGAGATGCAGGACCGGTTTGGCGGTACCGCCTTTGCCGCGCAGGGTGCTTTTCTGGCGAGCAAGACGCTGTTTGAGGCTGGCAAGGCCGACGCCGCCCGCACCGCTTTGGTCTGGGTCAGCGAAAAATCCCAGGACGATGCCTACCAGGCCGTGGCCCGTTTGCGCCTGGCTGCGCTGGACCTGGAGGCCAAGGCCTACGACCAGGCGCTCAAAACCCTGGAGGCCAAAATGCCCAAGGCGTTTGAACCCCTGGCTGCCGACCGCCGGGGCGATGTGCTGATGAGCCAGGGCAAGGCCGCCGAAGCCAAAGCCCAGTACGAAGCGGCCTGGCGCGGTTTCAGCGACCAGGTCGAGTACCGCAAACTGGTGGAGATCAAGCTCGCCTCGTTGGGCGTCGCTGTGGCCA
Source organism: Hydrogenophaga sp. (assembly GCA_025458545.1). Next base: position 8,141 of record JALOSH010000007.1, on the reverse strand, counting down.
GCCTGAAGCCCGCCGCAGAGGCTGCCCGTTGATCGCCATGGTCCTTCCGAATCCCCGTTCATGGCTGGTGATGGCCCTGGTGTCCGCACTGGCGGCGTGCTCCACCGGCCCGGACAAACCCACACCGGCCGAGCTGCCGCCAGCGGCTGCGCTCATGGGCACGCGCCTGATCTGGTCGGTGCAAATGGGCGCAACCGATGGCGCGCTGGCACCCCGCGCCGCGGGCGATCGCATCTTTGTGGCTGGGAGCGGCGGAACCGTTGCCGTGCTGGACGCCGAGAACGGGCGGGATATCTGGCGCGTCAACCTGAACACCCCCCTGGCAGCCGGCGTGGGAACCGACGGCGAAACCGCCGCCGTGGTGACCCGTGGTAACGAGCTGGTGGCCCTGGCCGGCGGCAAGGAAATCTGGCGGGTGCGCCTGACGGCGAGCGCCTTCACCACGCCGCTGGTGGCCGGGCGCCGTGTTTTTGTGCACACCGCCGACCGCAGCGTCAGCGCCTTCGACGGTCAGACCGGCGCCCGTTTGTGGAGCCAGTCAAGGACCGGTGAGCCCCTGGTTTTGCGCCAACCCGGCGCCCTGCTGGCGGTGGGCGATACCTTGGTGGCCGGTCTGTCGGGTCGGCTGGTGGGCCTCAATCCGACCAACGGCTCGGTGCGTTGGGAAGCGCCGATTGCGAACCCGCGCGGCACCAACGAGGTTGAGCGCCTGGTCGATGTGGTCGGGCCGGTCAGCCGGGTCGGCAACAGTGTGTGTGCACGTGGTTTTGCCAGTGCCGTGGGATGCATCGACGCCAGCCGCGGCAACGTGGTGTGGACCAAACCCGCCGCGGGCTCGGAAGGCCTGGGTGGTGACGAGCGCCTGGTGTTCGGGACCGAGTCCGATGGCCAGGTACGGGCCTGGCAGCGCGCCACCGGAGACACCGCCTGGACGCAGGACCGTCTGAAGCACCGCTTGCTCACGGCGCCCCTGTCGCTGGGGCGGGTGGTCGCCATCGGCGATGGCACCGGCGTGCTGCACCTGCTGTCGCGGGAAGACGGCACCGAAATGACGCGGCTGACCACCGATGGATCTGCCTTGATCGGCGCGCCCATCATCGCTGGCCAGTCGCTTGTCGTGCAGACGCTCAAAGGCGGCGTGTACGCCTGGCGTCCGCAATAGTGGCGCGGACCCATTCGGGGTCCCGCAGTTGAAAGGTATTGTTTCGTGAAACCCGTCATTGCCCTGGTGGGCCGCCCCAACGTGGGCAAGTCCACCCTGTTCAACCGCCTGACGAGTTCTCGCGACGCCATCGTGGCCGACTTTGCCGGCCTCACCCGCGACCGCCATTACGGCAACGGTCATTTGGGCAAACGCGAATTCATCGTGATCGACACCGGCGGCTTCGAGCCCAGCGCCGAGTCCGGCATCTACAAAGAGATGGCCAAGCAGACCCGCCAGGCCGTGGCGGAGTCGGATGTGGTGATCTTCGTCGTGGATGCGCGTGCCGGCTTGAGTGCGCAGGATCACGACATCGCCAAATACCTGCGCCGTCTGGGCAAGCCGACCTTGCTGGTGGCCAACAAGGCCGAAGGCATGACCCAGGGCGTGCAATTGGGGGAATTCTTCGAGCTGGGTCTGGGCGAGGTGCTGGCGGTGTCCAGTGCTCATGGTCAGGGCGTGCGCTCCATGCTCGAAATGGCTCTGGAGGCGGTTCCCGGATGGTCCGAGGCCGAAGAAGAGGCCGAGGAAGAGGACACCAGCGTCATCCGGCTCGCCGTGGCGGGTCGTCCCAACGTGGGCAAATCCACGCTGATCAACGTCTGGTTGGGTGAGGAGCGCCTGGTGGCGTTCGACATGCCCGGCACCACCCGCGATGCGATCTCGGTGCCATTCGAGAAAGACGGGCAGAAGTTCGAACTCATCGACACCGCGGGCTTGCGTCGCAAAGGCAAGGTTTTCGAGGCGATCGAGAAGTTCTCGGTGGTCAAGACGCTGCAGGCCATCGAAGGCGCCCATGTGGTGCTGCTGCTGCTCGACGCCACCCAGGGTGTGACCGATCAGGATGCGCACATCGCCGGCTTCATCCTGGAGAGCGGTCGTGGCGTGGTGCTGGCCATCAACAAATGGGACGCTGTGGATGCTTACCAACGCGAACAAATCGAGCGCCAGATCGAAAACCGGCTGGCGTTCCTGAAGTTCGCCACCCTGCACCTGATCTCGGCCAAGAAGCGCCAAGGTCTGGGCCCGGTGTGGAAGTCCATCGTGCAGGCGCGCGCTTCTGCCATGCGAAAAATGTCCACCCCGGTTCTCACGCGCCTTTTGCAGGAGGCGGTGGCTTTTCAAGCGCCACCCCGCAGCGGCATGTTCCGCCCCAAGATGCGCTACGCCCACCAAGGCGGCATGAATCCGCCGGTCATCGTGATCCACGGGAATTCGCTGGAACACGTGCCCGATGTGTATCTCCGTTTCCTGGAAGGGCGCTTCCGCAAGGCTTTTGACCTGGTCGGTACGCCCTTGCGCATCGAGTTGAAGACCTCGGCCAACCCTTTCAAGGACGCTGACTGAGTCCCCCGCACCGCGCCTGCCGTCGGACGGTGTGGTATGGTGCTGGTCCTATCAACTTCTCTGAACACGGAGCATATCGTGAGCAATAACAAAGGCCAACTCTTGCAAGACCCTTTCCTGAACCAGCTGCGCCGGGAACACGTGCCGGTGTCGATCTACCTGGTCAACGGCATCAAATTGCAGGGTCAGATCGAGTCCTTCGACCAGTACGTCGTGCTGTTGCGCAACACCGTCACCCAGATGGTCTACAAGCACGCCATTTCCACCATCGTCCCGGGTCGCCCGGTGCAGTTCTCTGCGGTGGGCGCGGACGATACCGCCGCTTCTTGACACAGCCCCCGCACCCAGCCGCTCTCCAGGCGGCACCGGCGGCTGTCGACCCGTTTTGAACACCTCCGCCCCGACCCGTTCTTCCACCCCTTCGGTCATTCTGGTCGGGGTGGATTTCGGGTTGCCGCATTTCGACGCTGGTCTTGAGGAGCTGGGGTTGCTCGCCCAGACCGCTGGCTTTGCGGTGGCCGACCGCATGAGCTGCAAACGGCGAGCCCCCGACCCAGCCTTGTTTGTGGGCACCGGAAAAGCGGACGAAATCAAACTGCTCGCCCAGAGCACCGGCGCCAGCGAAGTGCTTTTCGATCAGGCTTTGAGTCCGGCACAGCAGCGCAACCTCGAGCGCACCCTGGGCCTGCCGGTCAACGACCGTACCCTGTTGATTCTGCAGATCTTCGCGCAGCGAGCGCGCAGCCACGAGGGCAAGCTGCAGGTGGAGTTGGCGCGCTTGCAGTACCTGTCCACCCGGCTGGTTCGGCGCTGGTCGCACTTGGAGCGCCAAAGCGGCGGCATCGGCATGAGAGGCGGTCCGGGTGAGACCCAGATCGAACTCGACCGGCGGATGATCAACGATGCGGTCAAGCGCACCAAAGAGCGGCTGGACAAGGTCAAAAAGCAGCGTGCCACCCAGCGCCGCCAACGCGAGCGTCGCGACGCTTTCACGATTTCGCTGGTGGGTTACACCAACGCGGGCAAATCCTCGATCTTCAACGGCTTGGTCAAGGCCAGAGCCTACGCAGCCGACCAACTGTTTGCCACGCTGGACACCACCACGCGACAGCTCTACCTGGGGGAGGCCGGTCGCTCGGTGTCCCTGTCCGACACGGTGGGCTTCATCCGCGATCTTCCCCACGGTCTGGTGGACGCCTTTGCCGCCACCCTGCAGGAAGCCACCGACGCCGACCTGCTGCTGCACGTGGTGGACGCTTCCAATCCGGCGCATCCCGAGCAGATCGCCTCGGTGATGGACGTGCTCAAAGACATCGGAGCCGATCAGGTTCCGCAGGTGCTGGTGTTCAACAAACTCGATGCCATGGACCCTTCGTCTTTGCCCAAGGTATTGTGTGATGCCATGGAACTGGAAGGGCAGTCGGTGCCTCGTATCTACGTGAGTGCCCAGACCGGCCAGGGGCTTGCCGAGTTGCGACACCTGCTGGCCGAGCGGGTGCTTTCGCAAAACGCATTGCAAACCCCTGACCCGCAGGGGGAGTCCCCTGCCTTTGAGAACCCCCCGCCCTGATTGGGCACAATGTGATGGTTTTGATCCGAACTGAATAGACAACACATGGATGTGAATCTGCAAACCCCAGCCCGCGGTGCCGAACCCGTGAGTCGCAACCCTGCCCGCCGCGTCTGGCGCGGTCTGCTGGGCATGTTCAACCTGAACGACCCCCGCTGGGGACGAGGCGACGACGCTCCACAGGATGACAGGAAGCCTCCCGAGGTCCCTCAGGGAGAAAACGACGACCTCCAGCGCCAGCCACCCCGTGGCCAGCGCCCGCAAGGCCCCAACCAGGGGCCGCCCGACCTGGACGAACTCTGGCGCGATTTCAACCGCAAGCTCGGCGGACTGCTCGGTGGCAAGGGCGGCGGCGGCAGCGGTGGCCGGGGTTCGGGCACACCGCCCAGCTTCAACCCCAGTCCGAAGGCTGCCGGCATCGGCGCCGGGTTGGTGGCGGGTGTGGCCTTGCTGATCTGGCTGGGCACTGGCTTTTTCATCGTGCAGGAAGGTCAGCAGGCGGTCATCACCCAGTTCGGTCGGTACCACAGCACTGTGGGTGCGGGTTTCAACTGGCGCTTGCCGTTTCCGGTACAGCGCCACGAGACGGTGTTCGTCACCCAGTTGCGCTCGGTGGACGTGGGCCGTGACACGATCGTGCCCGCCACCGGCCTGCGCGAGTCGTCGATGCTGACCGAAGACGAAAACATCGTGGACATCAAGTTTGTGGTGCAGTACCGCCTGAACAACGCGCGCGACTTTTTGTTTGAAAGCCGTGATCCAGACGGTGCCGTGCTCAAGGCGGCTGAAACCGCCGTCCGCGAGGTGGTCGGCAAGATGAAGATGGACGCCGTGCTGGCCGAAGAGCGCGAACAGATCGCTCCGCGGGTGCGCGACCTCATGCAGACCATCTTAGACCGCTACAAGGTCGGCGTTGAAATCAACGGCGTCAACCTTCAACAAAGCGGTGTCCGCCCGCCTGAACAGGTGCAGGCTGCGTTCGACGACGTGCTCAAAGCCAGCCAGGAACGCGAAAGGGCCAAGAACGAGGCTCAAGCCTACGCCAATGACGTGGTCCCTCGTGCCCGGGGTACCGCCTCCCGGCTGGCCGAAGAGGCTGAGGGTTACCGCGCCCGCATCGTTGCGCAGGCCGAAGGTGATGCACAGCGATTCCGTTCGGTGCTGGCCGAGTACCAGAAAGCACCGCAAGTCACCCGCGAACGCATGTATGTGGACACGATGAAAGAGGTGTATGCCAACGTGACCAAGGTCATGGTGGACTCCAAGTCGGGTTCGAATCTGTTGTACCTGCCGCTGGACAAGATCATGCAAATGACCGGTCCAGCGGGTGCGAATGCGGCCCTCAGTGGCATGGCCCCGGCCACCACCGCACCACCCCCTGCGGCCCAGACCAACAGCACCACCAACAACCCCCGTTCGCGTGAACGCGAGAGCCGCTGAGCAGAGACACAGATCCGATCATGAACAAACTGGGTTTTCTCATCACCTCCGTGCTCGTGGCGCTGGCGCTGGCCAGTTCCATGCTCTTCGTTGTGGACCAGCGCCAGTTCGGTGTGGTGTTCCAGCTGGGCCAGATCAAGCAGGTCGTCACAGAACCGGGCCTGAACTTCAAACTGCCCCCGCCCTTTCAAAACGTGTCTTACATCGACAAGCGTTTGCTGACCCTGGAGAGCAACGACACCGAGCCGACGTTGACCGCCGAGAAGCAGCGCGTGGTGATCGACTGGTATGTACGCTGGCGCATCAGCGACCCGCAGGCCTACATCCGAAACGTGGGTCTCAACGAAAGCGCGGGTGCCCTGCAGCTCAACCGCGTCGTGCGCAACTCGTTCCAACAAGAAGTCAACAAGCGGACCCTGAAGGATTTGCTGGCCGGGCAGCGCGAGCAGCTGATGGCCGACGTCAAGACCGAGGTGTTGAAGGCGGTGAGCGGCGCCGACAAGCCCTGGGGCATGGACATCATCGACGTGCGCATCACCCGCGTCGACTACGCGGAGAGCATCACCGGTGAGGTGTACCGACGCATGGAGGCCGAGCGCAAGCGGGTGGCCAACGAGCTGCGGGCGACCGGCTTTGCCGAAGGTGAAAAAATCCGCGCCGATGCCGACCGCCAGCGGGAGGTGATCGTCGCGGAAGCCTACAAGCAGGCGCAGACGGTCAAGGGCGAGGGCGATGCCAAGGCCGCCGCCGCCTACGCAGAAGCCTTCGGACGGGACCCTGCGTTCGCCCAGTTCTACCGCAGCCTGGAGGCTTACAAGGCCAGCTTCGGCAGCAAGTCCGATGTGATGGTGCTGGATCCTTCGTCGGACTTCTTCAGGTCCATGCGCAGCAGCAACGTGAACACCGCCAAGTAAGGGCATCCGCCCATGGGCGACCTCTTGTGGCCCGCGCTGGCCCTGGTGCTGGTGTTCGAAGGCCTGATGCCTTTCATCGCGCCCAAGGCCTGGCGGCGCATGTTCACCGAAATGCTCAAGCTGCAGGACGGTCAGATCCGTTTCTTCGGACTGATCTGCCTGGTCAGCGGCGCCATGCTCTGGTGGTGGGTGGCCTGAGTCGAGCCACACCGAGGTCTGCCAAGCCGGATCGCTCGCGCGGTCCCGGTAAAATCCTTGTTTTATCAGACCTCCCCACATGCCCATGTCTGCCTGGGTCCTGCCGGACCATATTGCCGATGTGCTGCCCTCCGAGGCGCGCCACATCGAAGAACTCCGCAGGGGTTTGCTGGACACCGCCCGAGGCTACGGCTACGAGCTGGTCATGCCCCCGCTGCTGGAGCACCTCGAATCGCTGCTCACCGGCACCGGTGAAGCGCTCGATCTGCAGACCTTCAAGCTGGTCGATCAGCTCTCTGGACGCACGCTGGGCTTGCGTGCCGACAGCACGCCGCAGGTCGCACGCATCGATGCCCACCTGTTGAATCGCCAAGGGGTGGCCCGCCTGAGCTATTGTGGCCCGGTGGTTCACACCCGCATCGATCGCCCGCTCGCCAGCCGAGAGCCCTTGCAGTTCGGCGCCGAGATTTATGGGCACGCCGGTCTGGAAGCCGATCTGGAAGTGATCGAGTTGGCCCAGGCCTGCCTGGTGCACACGGGCGTGCAAGGCTTGCTGCTTGACATGGCCGATGTGCGGGTGATCGACGCGGTGCTGTCGCCGGTGTCGCTCGACGTTGGCCGGGTCAACGCAATACACGCTGCCCTGGCCACGAAGGACGTGGCCGAGCTGATGGTTTTGTCCACAGGCCTGCCCGAACGTGTGCGCCAGGATCTTTGTGCCTTGCCAGGACTGTTTGGCGGTGTGGAGGTGCTGGAGCAGGCACGTCGCACCCTCCAACCGTCCCCAGCGCTGCACACGGCGCTGGATAACCTGGCCTGGCTGGCTTCGCATGTGCAGGGTATGGAGGTCTCCATCGACCTCGCCGACCTGCGAGGCTATGCCTACTACACCGGCATGCGTTTTGCCGTGTTTGCCCGTGGCAGGCAGGGTGAGCCGGTGGAGCTCGCCCGTGGTGGCCGGTACGACGAGGTGGGGGCCGTGTTTGGCCGCAAACGCCCGGCCGTGGGGTTCAGTCTGGACCTGAAAGAGGTGGTGTCGGCCGTGGCACCGCGACCGCTGCAGGGCGCGATCCGCGCGCCCTGGGGCATGGACGCCGAACTCCGTGCCGCCATTGCCCAGTTGCGCTCGGCGGGCCACACCGTGGTGTGTGTGCTGCCAGGACACGAGCACCAGGTGGACGAATTCGAATGCGATCGCGAGCTGGTTCGGGTGCCCGCCGACAGCGGCGTCTGGATCTTGCAAAACCTTTGATGGACACATCCTTTCCCGAAAGCAGCAGATGACGAAGAACAACAGCGCCGTGGTTCCCGGGCGCAACGTGGTGGTGGTCGGTACCCAGTGGGGCGACGAGGGCAAAGGCAAGCTGGTCGATTGGCTGACAGAAACCGCGCGTGGCGTGGTGCGTTTCCAGGGCGGCCACAACGCCGGTCACACACTGGTGATCAACGGCGTGAAAACCGCGCTGCACCT